>NZ_JBEYVC010000004.1:0-153940 GCF_040643855.1 Streptomyces sp. NPDC047072
GCGAGCGCGGCTTTGGTGCCGAGGACGGCCTCGGTCTTCTGGTAGCTGAGCAGTTCCCGCAGTTGGGGGGCCCAGCCCAGCTCGCCGAGTTCGACCTGGTGGGCGAGGTGTCGGGCGACCCGGACCACCCGGGCATCGATCCTCAGGGCCAGGGCGAGGTCATAGTCCGTGCCGATCTGGATCTGCACGCTGAACCGGCTCGCGAGCGCCTCCGTCAACACCGCGCCGTGGACGCCGGGATTGTGGCCCGCCACCACGTAGAAGCCCGGCTCGGCCTTGATGGTCTCGCCCTTGTGGGCCTTGACCTGGATCTGCCGGCGCCCGTCCATCGCGGGATACAGCGCCGCCAGGACCTTCGGTGAGATCAGGGTGGCATCGTCGATCAGCAGGGCGCGGCCCTCGGTCATCGCGGTGACCAGCGGACCGTACTGGAAGACGTAGGCTCCCGCGTCGTCCTGTGTGTACTCGCCGATCAAGTCGCCGACCGTGGTGTCGCCGTCACCGGCGACGGTGAGCAGGTCCTCGAACGCCGCCTCGACCAGACTCGTCTTGCCGGTGCCCGGAGGGCCGTAGAGCAGCACCGGCACGTCGGCGTCGCGCAGACGGTTCAGCGCCTCGACGTCGGGCAGATCGGCCAGCTCCCGGGGGTGGTAGAGCTGGCCCCCCGCGCGGCGGATAGGGCCGGTCTGCCTGGGCGTGGCTGTGGCGGGAATGGTCGTGCGGGCCGTGGCCGCCTGGGCGCGGGGAGCGTGGGTGCCCGGCGGGCTGATCACAGCCCTCTGCGCGGCTGCGGCGGTTTTCGCGTTCGCGCGGAACTCCGGTTGTCCGGTTCCGCCTTGGTCGGCCTCGCCGCGTCGCACCAGGGTGAGGGCGGCGTTGCGGACGGCGCCGTGGGAGTGGCCCAGCTGCCGGGCCATGTCCCCGATGGTGAGCGTGTCCGCAGGCCGGTCGGCCAGCAGTCGGGCCACCTTGGCCCGTAGTTCGCCGCCCTTGGTGCGCGCTGGAGGGGTAGGCGTTCCGGGTGTGGTCAAAACGAGGGTCCTTCAACAGGTGGGGGTGCGGGCGGGGTTGGCGATGCGCTTCAGAGGCTGGCTGTTCTCGGAGCGGATCACGGACTGTGCCGGCATCGGTGACCGGGCAGGCCGGGGCGTACCGTCGGCGCTCACCGGCCGGCCGAGGGCTCGGTCCAGGGGCAGGGGGTGAGCGGCGACGAGCAGCTCGCTGGCTGCCGAGCAGGCCCGTGCATCGGCTCCGTACCAGGCTCCGTCGCTCGGCAGGCGCAGCCCGGCGTCTCTTCGAAGCCGGCCTGGAGCAGGATCCGCCGGGCGGCGACGTTGTAGCCGGTGGTGGTGATCTCGCCGGTGACGGTGTGCCGGATCGTCATGAACGGCTCTGCTGGTGCTTCGGGCAAGGCGGATCTCCTATCGGTGGTGGCGGGAAAGCGGTGGGGTGTTGGGCGAAGGCGAGGCGGGCCCGGAGCTTCCAGCCCATCAACGGTGCGTGGCTGGCTCACGAACGACGGACAATGACTGCCGACATGCTCCAGGGCGGGCCTCACCGCCCGCAGCTACCTGACTCGCCTCTCCGCACGTTCCGATAGCCGGATCTACCAACAACGGCCATGGCCGGACTCCTACGTGGGATCGAGAGGAAGGTCAGCGCGTTCGACGGGGGCTGGACGGGGCAGCCGGTGAACGCGCTGCTTCGTCCAGCGAAGTGGGCTGCGCTGCCGGGCGGTTGGGGGAGGATGCGAGAGCGGCGCGGGCGCGGGCGGTGTGCGTGACCGACGGAAGCTCGTACCGGGGCAGCAGCGGTACGTCGGCCAGGGTCGGGGCGCCCTCCGGGGTCACGTCCGGCATGACCGCCAGGTCGAGTTGGGCGGTGACGAGCTGGTCACCGAGGAACGCGACGTGATGGGCGATGGTGCGCAGGTGCTGGCCCAGCTCGCGGCCGTTGGCGGTGCCCAGCCGGTTGCACCACGCGGCGGCCGTGTCGAGGAACTCCTCCAAGTCCCCGACAACGCCGTGGTGTTCGTCGAGGATCTGGTCCAGAACGTCGGCGACATCGGCCGAGCGGCGCAGTTCGTGCAGCTCCGCGGTCAGGGCGGTCAGCGACTGCCCCGGCAGCGCCTGACGTGCGGGCACGCTGTCCGGCGTCGGGATCGGCGGCGGCAGCATGATGCTCGGGTCGGCGGCGACCGAGAGGCCGACGTCCTGGAACTCGCGGCTGGCACGAGCCACGGCCCGCACCGCCGTGTTGTGCGGGGTGTCGTCGGCCAGCGTGTAGAGATCGAGGGTGCTGTTGTGGCGGAAGTGGTGCTTGCGCAGCACCTCGTCGAGGAACGGGTGATCGTCCGATACGGCGGCGACCACACCGAACTCCGGGTGGACACCGAAGGCGACGTCGGGCTCCAGTTGCAGTTTCATGCTGAAGGATTCCTTCGGGTTCGGATGGCCTAGCGGGCGCGGGCCGGCTGCCGGGGAGCCTGGGCCGGGCGGAAGGCGACGGTGACGTCGGGCCGCTGCGGCACCGAAGTGCTCGCGCGGGCCGGGGAGATGGCGGTGGCGGTCTGGACCCGGCGCTGCGAGGCCGCAGGAGTCGGATCGGGACGTCCGTTGCCGCGGATGTAGGAGAACGCGTCGAACGCGAGGGCCGTGCTGTCCAGCCGCGTCTCGACGTAGCGCAGATCACCCTCGCCGTGCAGCAGTACGCCTTCGCCGGTGCGGGCGTCGGTGCCGACCGCGCGCAACGTGCCGTCGGGATCGCGGACCTGGTCGTGCACGACGATCCGGGCGGCCCGGATATCGGCGTCGAGCGCGCGGGCGGAGGCGGAGACCGCCTCCCCAGCGCCGAGGAACTCCGGGACGGGGGTGTTCGCCTGCCCGTCGAAGAGACCTCGGCCAGGGCTGGGCCGGGAGACGGGCTTGAGGTCGTACACGGCGTCGGAGGTGACGCTGTACTGCGCGGCACGCAACGACTGAACGGCCTGCTGTCCGCGCCGCGTCAGATCACGGTCCGGCTCGGTCAGGGCGTACAGGCGGCTGCCGGGCAGCCGCTCGAAGCCGACCCGCCGCAGCATGTGATCGGCGACGTGGTTGTCGTGCGACATCGAGGCCACGACGCCGTACTGGGCGTGGTGGGCGACGGTGATGTGAGGGCGTATTTCCGCCACGAGAGGTGCACCTCGCAGAGGTCGGGGCCATGCGGAGGACGAGGATGTGGCCCGAAGACGGATTTGGCGGGGCCGGGGAATGTGCGCTAGCGCGATCGGCGCACGCGGTCGTGCGCGAGGAGGCCGGGCGGCGCCGCAGTGACGGACACCGCTGTCGTCGCGAGGCTCTGCTGGGCTGTATGAGGCGACCGGGCGCGGGCGGCCTGGACCTGCGTGGACTGCGGTGACCTGACCGGTCGGCCGCGCTCGGCCTGGGCCATCTCGACGAGCACGCCGCCGCTCTCGATCCAGGTCAAGGAGTAATGCCAGCCTTCGGCGTTGCGCTCGACGACGGCCTTCGCGAACGCGGCCCCGGCGCGCGGGTGATCCGGCAGGAGCGCGCCGGTGACGAACTCGAAGTCGGCCTGAACACGCGCGCCGCCCTCTAGGGCCTCGCGCAGCACCCGAAGCCGGTATGGCCACCGCCCCTCCGCACGATCCTGCGGATCCAGGAACAGGAACGGGAGCGCCTCCTCGGCGTGGGCGACCAGGGCAGGGCCGTGGTCGAGGAAGGGAGCGAACAGAGCCCACATATCCGCATCCCGTTGCTGCTGGCGCAGGTCGTAGCGCTCATCGAGGGGCCAGTGGTCGGCGTCGCACAGGCTGTCGGAGATCGCGTCCCACTCGGCAAGAACCCGTTCGCCGGCGGCTACCGCCACGGCGACCTCTTCAACGCGTGCCGCACGTACGGCCTGCTCGTAGCGGGGAAGCAGCCGGTCGGCCACCGCCGATGCCGCGCGCGCCGGGTCCGCGTCGACGACGATGCCGTCGGGTGCCTTGACCCGGTCCGCGACGTCGCTGCCGCTTGGCTGCAAGGCGGCGACCAGGAACTCCCGTGTGCGCCGCGGGCGGTCGACGACGACCAGCTCGCGACCGGTGCCGCTGGTGAGCACGGCGTGGCGGGACAGCACGAACTGCTCGAAAGCCCACTTCACATGACCGTCGTCCCAGAGCCGCTCCGCGAGCGGGGACTGATCGGCGTACGCGGCATGGTCCTGGGCGATGACGGTCCAGGAACCGGGCAGTCGGGCGGCGAGATCCTGGGCGAACGTCGCAAGGTCGGCACGCTCGTTGGCCTTGCGGGGAGCGAGGGAGGCCGGGTGGTCTGCGGAAGGAGACGCAGGAGAGCTGGCGGCGGGCGTCGGTATTCGTTCAGACATGACGGAAGCTCGATTCCTGCCCGGCGCCGAGCCGCCGGGATTCGTCGAGGGCGCCGAATGGGCCTGTGGCCAGGGGGATGTAGCCGTGAGAAGCGTTGGCCGCGGTGGCGCGGAGGTAGCGCTGGACGAGCCGATGCATCGCGTGGCGGATCTTGTACTGCTGAGACATGAAGGGGGGCTTCCTAGGAGCGCTCGGGGCGGGAAGACGCGGGGGCCGGGACGTGGCGCCGGCCCCCGCGCGGCAGGATTGATCAAGGACGAGTGATCGCGCCCATCCGGGCGTCCGTGTCGAACAACTCGCGCTCCCGTGGATGCAGAAGATGTTGAGTAATGAACGATCGGCCCGCTACTTTCCACAGGCCACGCCCCTTGGTGAGAGCGGAGACCGCCTGGGTCTCGACGCCGGTGAGCCCCAACAAGGCTGTGGCGGAGGCTAGTTGGTCGGCTTCCTGGCGGTAGATGATCCGGGTGGAGCAGTCGGTGAGCAGGCCCTCGGCCAGAGCTCGACCCCGGGAGCCGGCATCACCGGCGGCCAGCAGGTCGCTGAGGCGGTGGATGACCATCAGGTTCGCGATGCCCAGGCCGCGGGAGAGCTTCCACTGGCTCTGCATCCGCTCCAGCAGCGCGACGTGACGCATGACGCGCCAGGCCTCGTCGTAGATCACCCAGCGCCGCCCTCCGGCGGGGTCGGCGAGGGCAGACTCCATCCAGGCGGAGGCGCAGGTCATGGCCAGGACGAGCGCGGTGTCGTCGCCAGCGCCGCCGAGGCGGGACAGGTCGATGGACAGCATCGGCGCGCTCGGGTCGAAGGCCACGGTGCTCGGCGCGTCGAACATCCCGGCCAGGTCGCCGTGCACGAGTCGGCGCAGTGCGTGGGCGAGGTCCTCGGCGGCGTGCCCGAGACGGCCGGACAGCTCGCCGAGTGCGGCGTCGAGGCGCTCGGGGGAGCCGAGGACGTAGGCGACCTCGCCCAGCAGTGGCGTGGTGCCGTTGGCCTCGGCGTAGGCGACGACCTGGTCGAGCGCCACGTCAAGGGCGGTGTGCTCCATGGGGTGCAGCTCGCGCCCCAGGACCGTCTTCGCGAGCGAGCCGAGCAGCAGCAGGCGCCGCTTGCGGACCTCGGTGATCCAGTCTTCCTCGCTGACGCCGTACGGCCGGGCGGGCGCGTCCAGAGGGTTCAGGCGTCCCGGCAGGCCGGGGCCGAGGGCGATGGTCTGTCCGCCCAGCTCCTGGGCGACGACGGTCCACTCGCCCTTCGGGTCGCACGGCACGTAGATCCGGTAGCCGAAGGCCACGGCGCGCACCGCGAGGGACTTGGCCAGGGCGGACTTGCCCATGCCGATGATCCCGGCCAGCAGGATGTTGGGATTGGTGAAGCCGTCGAGGCGCCCGTACAGGGCGAACGGGTCGTAGGTGAACGCCGCTTCCGCGTGCACGTCGCGGCCGATGTAGATGCCCTGCGCGCCGAGACCGCCTTCCGCAAGGAAGGGGTAGGCCCCGGAGGCGGTGGCCGTCGTCATCCGGTGGGCGGGCAGCTTGAGACGGCCGCCGCGGGCGGAGGCCGGCCCGGGACGGCCGGCGGCCGGGTAGGTGGCCCGTAGCTCGGGGTCGAGACCGGGCGCGGTCGGGCGCGCTGCGGGGCGTGCGGCGTGCCGGGCCTGGTCGCGGGCAGCGGCGAACTGATGACGGGCGGCGCGTGCCGTACGGCGGTCGCTCTTGCGCGGGACGAACAACGGGCTGGCGCTGGCGCGGGTGGTGCGAGAGGCCATGAGGTGGTGCTCCTGATGGTCAGTGGCGGGTGAGGCCGGTGAAGGGGTCGCGCAGGTCGGCCGGGGTGTGGTCACGGCGGACGCGGGTGGCGGTGGCCAGGTGGCGCTGGCACACCGTGAGTTCGGGCGCTCCCTCGGGCCGCCGGGCCCGGCACGCCTCCCGGGTGGGGAGGCGGCCGGTGCCGGGGTGTGGGGCGGCGTGGAAGGCGGCGTGGAGGTGTTCGGCTGCCTGCCACAGCCGGATCCGGCACGCCCGCAGGTGGTCGCCCTCCGCCCTGGCCACCGGGGTGGTGCGGGCGGTGTGGGCGTCGAGCAACCCGTACAGCGCGACGACATGGGCGTGCAGGGAGTCGAGTTCGGCACGGCCGGCGGCGACGGGGGCGACCGGCATGTTGATCGCCTGGTGGAAGTCGAGCGCGGCGGTGGCGAACGGGACGAAGTCCGGAGCCAGTTCGGGCAGGGGCTCGGTCGGCATGGGGGTGCCCTTCGGTAGAGCGCGAGAGGGTGGTGCGGGTGCGCTACGGGCGGGCGAGGGGCAGGGCGGCGTTGGTGAAGGCCTCGGCCTGCTGCCAGGTCAGAAGGCGCAGGTCGACGAGTGCGGCGACGGCGGCCGTCTCGATCGCGGCGCAGGCGGCGTTGAGCTGCTCGTCGGTGTCGGCGCTCACGGTGAGCAGGCCGGTGAGGGCGACGTCGGCGTGTCCGGCGATCAGCTGGCGCTCGCGCTGCTTGATGTCGGCGTACTCGACCGAGTCCTCCTCGGAGTCGACCTGGCCCTTGCGCTGCCGCTCGGCGGCGTCCGCGATCACCGTGGCCTTGCGGCGCTGTACATCCTTGAGCGCGGAGTCCAGGCCCTTGGGCTCGTAGGTGAGCGAGAGCGTGCGGCGCACGCCGGAGGTGAACAGGAGCTGGTGCAGGAAGCCGGGTGAGGTCTCGATGCGGGGCCAGTTCTCGATCCAGAACGTGGCGTGGTGGGCCGAGTCGGTCTGGATCCGGTCGGCCTTCTCGACCAGGACGACGGGTCCGGCGGCAGCGGGTTCGGCCTGCGCTCGGCCCGAGGCCGACCACTGGTCCAGGGCGGCCGACGCCTTCGGGTCGTACGCGGTACGGATTACGGCGGCGATCTCGGACGCGTCCAGCCAGCCGCTGGGTGTGAGACCGGAGTTGCGGGCGGCCTGGTCGAAGGTGGCGGTGAGCTGGGCCAGGACCGCGAAGCTGCCGGTGAGTCCGCCGCCGGCCTGGTTGATCAGGCGGCGGGCGGCCTTGAGGTCGAGGGCGAGCGCGACGTACGCCTCGTGCGGGGCCGCAGCCGGGCCGGCGGCGGCCAGCAGGTCGCGGTAGATGGGGCCGGCGAGGTGGGTCTCGGCGTTGCCGTGCTCGTGCCAGTAGCGGTTGAGCGCGTCGCCGGAATCGGGCACCGTGCGCTCCAGGACCTGGACGCGGGCGATGTGCCCGGTGCGCGAGAGCGCCGCCAGCGTGCGCCCCCAGCCTGCGACGTTGCCGGTCTGGGTGGCCGGGTCGAGGAGAGCGAAGGCGCGTGAGGAGACCTTGACGACCGCGGTGAGCGTGCCGTGGTGCGGATCGTGCACCGCACCGAAGCGACCGCGCGGGGCGGTGACCACCCGCAGGGACGCCGCCGTGCCCGGGAGGTGGAGCAGGCCCTCGCGGCGCGGCCGGGTGGACGGCCGGGCGAGCCAGACCAGCTGGCCCCGGAAACGACGCAGCGCGTACCCCACGGCGACAGGCGCCCAGTCGGCGAGGGACCGCCCGCGATGACGGACGAACACCGCCGCCAGAATGACCACCCACAGCGGGATGAGCTTGAGCGCCCCGGGGACGCCGGAGGTCAGCAGTACCGCGAGCAGCAGCAGCCCGGCGAGGGTGACGACGATCAGCTGGGGAGCCGACAGGCCGAGCAGTACGCCGCGCCGCGAGCGGTGCGGGAACTTCACGGTGGCCGGACCGTCGGGCTGAGAGGTGTCGGAAAGCATGGTGAAGCCGTCCTTGGAACGTGGAGAGCAGGAGAAGAAGCGGGAGGAGACGGGGCGGGCGGTGCCGGAGGCGGCTGCTGCCGCCCGCCCGTCAGGCGAGTACTACGAGTCCGATCCGCCCGGCGGCTCGGGGTAGACCCACCGCTGCGGTGTGGCACCGCCCTGCGGAGACGGTCCGCTCACCGGCCCGGGACGCCGGGATGCTGGCGGATCCAGGTGCGTGATGCGCGGCTGCGCCACCGCCGCGCCCTGGGGTGTCGGCCCTGAAGAGACCGGCGCCGCGTCGGCCGCAGCCTCTTCGCCGGGACGCTGGATCAACGCCTGTCCGCGGTCACCACCGGTGGGAGGCCGCCGAATCAGAGCCCGCCCCTTGTCACCCGTCGCGTTCGGGCCTTCACCGAAGCGGAAGTGGGTCTGCTTCGGCTGGGCGCCGTCGGTGGAACCACCGGTCGGGTCGATGCCGGAGGCGACACCGCCCGAGCCCTGGCCCGGAACCGTCGACGGTCCCTGCGGAGCGCGCATGCCGGTGCCGGCCTGCATCGCGAGCTGGCCCGCGGTCTTCGCCGCACCGGCGGCCACCGCGACTCCGGCGACGCCGGTACGGTGCAGGTCGTCCTGGCCGCCGCCGTCGGCCGCCCAGTGCACGAACTTGTACGTGGCGTAGGGGCACAGCATCACCAGGACCATGACGACGATGCCCGCCATCGCGTCGGACAGGGCGGCGAGCCCGTCGGAGGCGTCGCTCTTGCCCATGGCCGAGACGCCCAGCAGGAACACGATCGTCATCAGCAGCTTGCTGACGATCAGAGTCGCGGTCGCCTCGATCCACCCGCGCCGCCAGCGCCGTGCCACTTCCCAGCCGCCGCCCGCGCCGGCGAACACCGCCAGCGTCACCAGGACCAGGATGCCGACCTTGCGGGCGACCATGACCGCCCAGTACAGGAACGCGCCGATGGCACACCCCAACCCGACCGTGGCGGGGATCATCCAGCCCATCGTGTACATCGGGCCGAGGTTGTTGACCTCGATCACGCGGCGGATCGCGTCACCGATGGACGTGTTCGCCGCCTTGAACAGCCCGGCGGACAGCGCGTCGACGACGGTCAGAGCGACGGTGCTGCAGGCGATCGCGGCGAACGCGAACAGGACGCCCGCCACGGTCCCGGTCACCGCCTGCGCCAGAGCACGCTCGTCACGGCGCCAGGCGGCCCGCATCAGCTGTAGGCAGAACGTGCCGACGGTCAGGACGAGACCGATGGGCAGCAACAACTCGTAGTTGTCGCGAAACCACCCGGCGTTGAGATCGACGGCCGTGGTCTTGTCGACGGCCGTCGAGGCGAGGTCCGCGGCGGACTGGGCCAGCTCGCCCATCGACTTGGCGATCCAGGCACCGATGCCGTCGGTGATCGCCTCGCCGGTCGAACCGACGACACCGCCGACGGTGTCGCACACCGTGTTCATCAGGGGAAGGTCACAAGCCCCCATGGGGGCACCTCCTTTCGGGAATCGGGGGCGTCAGGGCGCGACGGTCGGCAGCACGCCGACCAGGGCGCAGCCCATGTCGGGGCGGCACTGGACGGCGAGCGTGGTGGAGCGGGACTCGGCTCCGGACCCGGAGCCCTTCCAGGAGACGGACTGCTTGCCGGTGACCGTGACGGCGTAGACGTACGCCTCGGTGATTGCGCCAGGATCCTGGGCCAAGGCGGTCTTGAACGCCTGCGGGAAGTGACCCTCGCTGATTTCCGCGGTCGCGCGCTGCTGGTTGTCGTGCATCCGCGACCACAGCACCGGGCTGGGAATCTGGTCGGAGACGGAGTCCCAGTCGGCGTACTTCTTCTCACCGGTCATCCACCGCTTGAGGCCGGCGACGTGCTCGGCACGGGAGAGGGACCGGGTGTCGTACGTCCAGAGCACCTCGGTTGCCGCCTTGGCGAAGACGATCGGATCGCTCGTCTTGGGCGGCGTCGCAACTGCCGTACGTGCGCCCGGAGTTGCCTCGGGCGAAGCAGCGTGCTGCGTGGACGCCGGAGTCGGTGCGGGCTTCGCCGAGACGGGGCTGTCCGCGCGGGTCAGATACGCGAGCAGCCCGGCCACGGCCAGCAGCACGGCGAGGACGAGGCCGCCCAGCAGGGCACGCCGCAGGACCGAGGACGGCGCCCCGTAGGTGTGCTCATGGGCGGAGAGAGAACGTTTCTTCGGCATCAGTGAACCTGGGTCCCCATCGCCGAGAAGAACGCGACGATGCCGTTGGCCGCGCCGAGCAGCAGCGCGCACCCGGCGGCGATGACCGTGCCCTTCTTCCCGTTCGCCTCGGCCTGGTGGCCGCCGCTGTGGTGGCCCCAGGCCCAGACCATGGCGGAGATGGCCAGGGCGCCGACCACCGCGACGATCCCGAAGAGGTTGATCGAGGAGATGACGTTCTTCAGCACGCTGAGGCCGGGAAGACCGCCCTCCTTCGGAGTGATGCCGGGGTTGTACGCCAGATAGTGGGCGTGCTGCATGAGCTTCACTTGGAACTCCAGTTCGATTGTGGGCGGGCGAGGGCCCGAGAGGAGATGGAGTGAGGGGAGGGGGGCAGGGGCCGGTCAGACGACCCGGCGGGCGGCGACGATGTCGGCGCGCCAGTCGGCGAGGGTCGAGATCTTGACCACGTCACCGGTATGCGGAGCCTGCAGAATCAAGCCCTGGCCGATGAACATCCCGACGTGTTCGGGCGCTGCGGCCGTGCCGCGGGTGAACAGGAGGTCACCCGGCTCGAGGGTGTCGACGCTGACCGCCTCGCCCTCCTTGACCTGTGTGTACGTGGTTCGGGAGATCGAGACACCGCCGGCCTTGTACGACGCCTGCATCAGGGACGAGCAGTCGCACCGCCCCATCGGGTCCTGGCCGTGCGGAGCGGAACACGAACCGCCCCACTGGTACGGCGTACCGAGCTGACCAAGACCCCAACGGATCGCCGTACGCACCGACTTGGGTGCGCTGGCCGGGATCTCGTAGCCCTCGGGTACGGCCCCCGCGGGAATCGGGCCGAAGGAGGAACCGTCCTCGCCCGTGCCGCACGCGGTAGCCGTCAAGGAGTCCGTCTGCTCGTCCTCACCGCCCGTGTCGCTTTCTTTGCCGGAACTTCCGTTCTGACCAAGCGACTTGGCGATGGCCTTCTGGAGCGCCGTGGCCAGCGGCTCCCACTTCGCGTACGCGTCGGGATAGCCGCTCTTCTGAACCGCCTGCGCGGCCTGGGCGACGGTCATCGACTGCCAGTCCGCGACCTTGAGTAGGCCCTCGTAGAACTTCGTCGAGGCGTGCACCGGATCGCGAACCTCGGTAGCCGTACCCCAACCCTGGCTGGGACGCTGCTGGAAGAGACCGAGCGAATCCCGATCCCCGTAATCCAGGTTCCGCAGCCCCGACTCCTGCAGAGCCGTGGCCAGGGCAACGATCTGCCCCCGCGCCGGCACCTTCATCGCGACGCCGGTGGCCTGGATCGTCTCGGCGTTCGGTATCTGCTCCTCGGGGTCATCCAGCCCTGAAACGGACACGGATCCCTTGCTGCCGTCCTTGAGGATCGACTTCACCAGCTTCGCGACCGCCGCGCTGTCCACAGCCTGTGCGCCGCCTGCGGAACAGGCAGCCTGAGCACTGCTGGAACCAACGAGAGCGACAGCGACCGGCGCTATCAGCAACGTCGGGCCGAGCGCCACGGCCCCCGCTATGGCAATGGCCTTCTTCACGGACGCGGACCGAACGCCGTGCGGCAGGACAGGGAATCTGGCACCGGGGAGGGGTGTGCTTGGGCATGCTGCATCGGCAGCTCCTAACTCGTAGGCAGCGCGGTGCAGGCGTTCTCGTCGAAAAGGCCACCGGCACCGCGCCGGTTGTGAATTCGCAATCCCTGAGAGAGGCAGGAAACCAGGGCCGGGAGCTGCTGACTCCCGGCCGCTGGCCCCTTACTGGAACGCGGCAGCCAGCCGCGCTCGTAATCTCACTCGCCACATGGGGTTTCCCCCTTCGCTGATCAGGAAGGCGGCCGGTGGAGTGCCAGGCGCGCTGTTCTTTGGACGGATCGGCACGCATCGACACAGCTCAGCAAGTCCGGCGCCGGGTCCGGTCCTGCGAACACGGCGAGACTGTAGGGACGGAATCCGGCCGTACCAAACGGCCCGTGGTTCGGGCAGTTTCGGGGTGCTGAGCTGAGATCTGCCTCATTGGGTGCGGCCGGAATTCGGGGTTAACCTCCAGCGCATTGCTCGCGGCGGCGATTGCTTTCGCAGTTCCGCGGAGTGACTCACGCAGACGTGCGCAACTCTCCGCGAGCGGAGAAACAGGCGTACGACCGCCCCCTGAAAGAGAGAACCGCGCAATGCCGTACACCCTGCACCGAGGCGACGCGCTGACCGCCCTCGCCGGCATCCCCGACAACAGCGTCGATGCCGTCATCACCGACCCGCCCTACAACAGCGGCGGCCGAACGAGCGGCGAGCGCACCGGCCGCTCCGCGCGCGCGAAGTACACCTCGGCGGACGCCGAGCACGACCTCGCCAACTTCCCCGGCGAGAACCGAGACCAGCGCTCGTACGGCTTCTGGCTCACCCTCCTGCTCACCGAGTCCTATCGGGCGACCGTCGAGTCCGGCACCTCGCTCGTCTTCACCGACTGGCGGCAGTTGCCGACGACGACGGACGCGCTCCAGGCCGCCGGCTGGACCTGGCGGGGGATCGCCTCGTGGCACAAGCCGGTCTCGCGGCCGCAGAAGGGCCGACTCAAGCAGTCCTGCGAGTACATCGTGTGGGGCACCAAGGGGCCGGTCGACGCAAATCGGAATCCCGTCTACCTCCCGGGTCTCTACACGGCGAGTCAGCCCCGGAAGGACCGCGTGCACATCACGCAGAAGCCCGTGGAAGTGATGCAGGAGCTGGTGAAAATCTGCCCGCGGGGAGGAACCGTCCTCGACCCGTTCACGGGCTCGGGGACCACAGGGGTCGCCGCGCTGCGCGAGGGGCGCCAGTTCATAGGAGTCGAACTCTCCGAGCACTACGCCGACATCGCGGAAGCTCGGCTTCGAGCGGAGCTGACTCAGGACGACTTCGTCCTGGTGGGGCCGGAGGCATGAGTATGAGAGCGATCGGACCGGGCCCGACGGGCCGCAGACGCGGGGCGGCTGGTGCATCGAGAAACCGAGGCACCAGCCGCCCCCGTGTGTTTCGTCAGGCCACCTCGAACGCCCGCCGGATCAGCGGTCCCGCCTTCTCCAGGTCGGCTGCCGAGGCGATACGCACCTCCAGGTCGCCGGTCCCGAGGTGGCCGATGCCGCGCATGTCGCGTGAGAAGCCCTCGTCCAACTCGACCGTGTCCGGGTCGACCTTGAGGTAGACCAGGATCGCCTCGTGCTTCGGACGGAAGACGACGGAGGCGACGTTCACCATCCGGCGATAGGCGATGTAGTGCCGAAGCTGAGCCACCTCGACCTCGCCCAAAGCGGTGAGGGCCTCGTCCAGCTCGGTGTACAGGTCCTGCAGGCAGCCAGGAACCGCACCTGCGGCGGCAGTTGCCCGACGGGACGTCTTCCCGCCTTCGCGGACGGCACCAGCCGTAGCCTCCCGCTCGCGGCTCTGGCGCCGGTCCGAGACCGGTCTCGTGGATCCGGGCGTGGACTCGATCAGCAGCAGGCTCAGCAACCCACCCTCGAAGACGCGGTAGCGCACCAAATCGACCCGCTCGCGCAGACGGTGCACTGCGACTCGGTCGTGATGCGAGAAGCCAGCGGCGATGCAGACCATCCGCGGGTTCCGCCAGTCGATCGACTCGGCGGCCTCGGAGCCCAGCTTCTCCTTGACCAGTGCCTCGAACTCGTGGCGTGCTGAGTCCAACCACGACAGGTAGGAGACAGCCTGCGACAGGACGCCGCTGTCGGCGCCCTTCTTGTACTCGATCAGCGCAGGCGTGCCGTTCTCGTCCAGACCGAGCGAGTCGATCCGACCCCGGTGCCAAGGCCCCGTCGGGTACTCCGACGCCAGGAAGCGGATGCCGAGCATGGCCTCCATGCCTGCCTCCACTCGCCGCTGCAGCTCCACCTCCAGCGTCACGGTGGAGCCGAGCAGCTCGACGTCCCGGCCGTCGGCATCCAGCCGGAACAGCTTCAGGTCGGTCACCAGCGTCCCCCTCCCGCGATCATCACAGGAGAAGCAATCGAAATCGGCCTGCGGGTATTCCGGTTGATACCTGGACGTGATGCCTTGACGAGCGCTGCTCGTTGCTCTCGGCGGGTGGGACCTCCCGACGGCAAGGGTGAATCTGGCGAACCGATCGCCCAAACCCCTGAGCGCGAGTTGCGAGCGGGTTCGGCATGGCCGTGGACATGTCGGGTCCCTGACGGCGGCCCACATATCTGGCCACCACTGACAGTGCCGTCTCCGCACTATGCCTTGTCAAGCTGGAGGACACCCTTCACGGAGATCATCTAGGCCAGACAAGTCCCGTTCGGTACCATGCTCCGAACGGGGGATTTCGGCTGGCGTGGGACGAGTTGCAGTACGCCCACCACGCAAGACCCAAGAAGTCCTGCCACATGCCGCTCCGCGGAGCGCGCATACGAATCGACCACACAGGACTGACCGGGTACGGAGCGTGAAGATGGACTTTGACGTCGCCGCTCCTGACCCTGCCGGCATGGTGGCGTCGCTCAGTTCGCTCGGCTATTCGCTTCCCGCCGCCGTCGCAGACCTCGTGGACAACAGCGTCTCGGCAGAGGCCAAGAACATCGACGTCGACTTCACGTGGGACGGACAGAGTTCCTGGATCGCCGTGACTGACGACGGCCGGGGGATGACGGAGCCCGACCTGGTGACCGCCATGACGGTGGCGGCGCGCGGCCCGTCCGCCGAACGCAGTGCCACGGATCTCGGCCGATTCGGTGTGGGGCTGAAGTCCGCCTCATTCTCCCAGTGCCGCAAGCTCACTGTCGCCACGGTCAAGGACGGGACCTGGCACGTCCGGACGTGGGACCTCGGTGTCGTGGAGCACTACAAGGAGTGGCGGCTCCTCCGTGACCCGGGCGACACGACCATGACCCTCCTGCGTCGGGTCGCGGGAGGTATGCAGCACGGGACCGTCGTCCTGTGGGAGCAGCTCTCCGGCTACCACAACACCCCCGTGACCAGCGACGACGAAAAGACGCAGGCCCAGTTCTATGCGGAGGCGGAGCGTACCGAATCCCACCTGTCGATGGTCTTCGCCCGATTCCTGCAGCGTCCGGCCAGGTGCCGGATCCGAGTGCGTGGCTCCGATCTCTCCCCGTGGGACCCGTTCCTGTCCACGCACCCGTCGGTACAGCGAATCCCCTGGGAGCCTCTACCGCTGGGATCGCAGTCGGTGCGAGTGGAGCCCTTCGTCCTCCCGACGGCACAGCGACTCTCGGAGGCCGAGTACGAGTCGGCTGCAGGACAGACAGGATGGCTGGGGCAGCAGGGCTTCTACGTCTACCGCCGTGACCGCCTGATCCTGGCCGGTGACTGGCTGGGGATCCGCGGCCTGCGGCGCGAGGAGAAGTACAACCTCGCGCGGATCGCCGTGGACATCCCTGCGGAGACCGACGCCGACTGGGGCGTGGACGTGCGCAAGGCGAGCGTGGTTCCTCCCGTCTCCCTGCGTCGTCACCTGGAGAGGATCGCCAGGTACACCCGCGAGGCGGCCTCCCGTTCCGCACGACAGCGTGGGCAGGTCGTGTCCCGGGCACACGGCGATCCGCTGAAGTTCGCCTGGAACGTGAAGCGTCACGACGGCCGGATCGTTCTGCGTGTCAACAGAAAACACCCCTTGGTGAAGGCAGCGATGGACGACCACGGTGGCAACCCGGACGTCGTCCGCTCGATGATCCGCCTCCTTGAGGAGACGGTCCCGGTCACGGCGCTCCGCATGCTCCATGAGACCGACACGGTCGACGACCCCGAACCCTTCGGCGGTCCGGGGCCAGCCGCTCCGGAGACCGTCGACATCGCCCGCCAGGTGTACGAAGCGCTCCTTGGCCAGGGCCGCTCCCCTGAGGACGCCCGGGGCGTACTCAGCTCCATGTCCCCCTTCGACGAGCAACAAGGTTTCTGGAACTCCTGACACCTGGTAGTCCCCACTTCCAACCGACCCGGCCGCAGGAGGTCGCAGTGAGCACCACCCCCGAGGACAGTCTCGAGAAAGCCGAGCAGACAGCGGTGCTGCTCCTGCCCGGCGACCGGCAGGCAACGCCGGCCGAGGTCGACTTCGCCGTGAACACCGCGGTCAGCATCCTCGCTGCCCAGGGGATCACCGTGGAGCGGGACCAGGTGAGGAAGGTGCTCGAGGCCCGGGCCTCGGTGTTCCAGGCTGATTCCTCCGCAATGAAGAACGACGAGGGCCACGTGCCGTGGCTCGCCGACGCGAAGGCCGACCGGAAGTGGGAGTTCTGGGACCGTTACAGGCGCTACCTCCTGAGCGTCTCCAAGCTCCCGATGCAGGTCGTACGCCGTCTCGACCAGAGCACCGACGACGTTCTCGGCGAGCTGGAAGACCCTCAGCGGGAAGGCGCCTGGCGTCGGACAGGGCTCGTGATCGGACAGGTCCAGTCCGGCAAGACAGGGCAGTTCATCGGGCTTGCCGCGAAGGCAGCCGACGCCGGCTACCGACTCATCGTGGTGTTCGCCGGGATCCACAACGACCTGCGCAGCCAGACCCAGCTGCGTATTGACGAAGGACTCCTCGGGTTCGACACCCAGTACCAGTTCCGCTCGGACGATGACGCGCACCGTCATATCGGTGTTGGCGCGATGTCACATGACAAGCGCCTGAAGGCCGCGTCGCTCACCACCAGCCACGAGAAGGGGGACTTCGCCCGGAAGACGGCGGTCTCCGCGAACGTGCCGGTGGGCAGCGTGCCGGTGGTCCTCGTGGTCAAGAAGAACCGTCGGATCATCGACAACCTGCGTGACTGGGTGATCGACAACCACGGGGTGGAGGACCCGGAGACCGGCCGGATGGTCGTTCCCGACCTCCCCTTGTTCGTGATCGACGACGAAGCCGACAACGCCGGGGTGAACACCTCCAAGGACCCCGACACCAACCCGTCGGCGATCAACAAGGCCATCCGGCGGTTGGTCAACAGCTTCACCAAGGCGTCATACGTCGGCTACACCGCGACCCCCTTCGCGAACATCTACATCAACCCCGACACCGACCACGACGAGCTGGGCCCGGATCTCTTCCCGGAGAGCTTCATCCGCACCCTGCGTGCGCCGTCCAACTACCTTGGTCCCGAGCGTCTCTTCGGTCTGCAGACCGACGGCGACGAGGAGGACATCGAGCCGCTGCCGCTCATCAAGCACATCAAGGACACGGACCTCTGGGTGCCGGACAAGCACAAGTCCTACCATCAGGTTCCCGACTTCCTGCCCGAGTCGCTGCAGGGGGCCATCCGGTCCTTTGTCCTGACCTGCGCGGCGCGTCGAGCACGGGGGCAGGTCGCCGTGCACAACTCCATGCTGGTGCACGTCACCCGCTTTACCGCCGTTCAGCAGCAGGTCCGCGAGCAGATCGACGCCCACGTGCGTTTGCTCTTCGACGTTCTCCAAGACCGCTTCAGCAGCGCCCGCGAAGAACTCGAGGAAGAGCTGCGGCAGCTGTGGGACGAGGACTTCGTCCCCTGCACCGAGGACATGACCGGGGACAGGCTCGACTGGGAGGACGTCGAACCCCACCTCCACGCCGCCCTCGCGAAGATCACCGTCATGGCCGTCAACGGTGCGGCGAAAGACGCCCTCCAGTACTACGAGCGTCGGGAGACCGGCCTTTCGGTCATCGCCGTCGGCGGTGAGAAGCTCTCCCGCGGTCTGACCCTCGAAGGGCTGTCGGTCAGCTACTACCTGCGTGCCTCCAAGACGTACGACACCCTGCTCCAGATGGGGCGCTGGTTCGGCTACCGTCCCCGCTACGAAGACCTGTGCCGCCTGTACACGACACGTACGCTGCAGCGCCAGTACGCGGAGATCACTGCGGCTACCGACGAACTCAGGCGCGACGTCGAGGAGATGTCCGCGGTGGGACTCACACCCCGCGAGTACGGTCTCAAGGTCAGGACCTCGTCGCTCGGCCTCGGCATCACGGCCTCCAACAAGATGAGGCAGGGCACGCGTGTCCGCCTCAGCTACTCCGGCGAGCTTCCCGAGACGACCATCTTCGACCTTTCCGAGAAGTCGGTTCGCAACAACTACGAGACCCTCGAATCGTTCGTCGCGCGACTCGACGCCCACTCCGCGGGGGAGGTGGACGAGCGGAGCGGGAGCATCACCTGGAGCGGCGTCGCACCCTCGGACGTCACCGAGGGTTTCCTCGACTCCTATCTCACCGACCGGCAGGCCCAGCGGGTGCGGCCGGCGTTCATCGCGGAGTACGTACGCCAGTGCGCCAAGCAGGGCGAGCTGGGTAACTGGACGGTCCGCCTGGCCAGCCGACTGACCGAGGGAGCGCCAGCCGAGATCGCCGGCCATTCCGTCGGCCTCATCAAGCGTAGCCACTCCAAGTCCTCGGAGGTTGTCCCCGGTCGCTACACGATCAAGCGCGTGCTCAGCCCCGCCGACGAGCTCTGCGACCTGACTCCGGAACAGTACGACCGTGCGCTGAAGGCCACGCAGGAAGCGGCGAAGGGCAAGCTCAACAGGAAGGGCGAACCGCTCGATCCCGACACCCCCCGCGGTCGGCCCCTGCGTCACCAGCGTCGCGCTGACCAGCCGTTGCTGCTGCTGTACCCCCTCAGCCCTGCCGAGGTTGCCAAGTCGCCGGGGAACCCCGAGCCGGTCGCTCCGCTGGTCGGGTTCGCCATCAGCTTCCCGTTCTCCCGCCAGCAGTTGAAGACCGAGTACGTGGTGAACGACATCTGGTTCAAGCAGGACATGGAGTTCGACGACTTCGAGGACGAAGAGTGATCGACGAGAGCGTGTGGCAGGAGCTGGAAGCTCACCAGCAGACCCCGGGCAGGTCCACCCGGCGGCTCCACCCCGACTCCCCGCACGACATCCAGGTGTCGGTGACGCACCCTGCCCTCCGGCGGATGCTGCTGCTCGGCACGGACGCCAGGACCGCCGACACCGTTCGCCAGGAGATTCATGAACTGCCGGCCACTCGTGGCCTGCAGCTGAACCTGTCGTCGGTGTCCGGCAACCACTACGAGCTCCAGGTCATGCTCACCGACGACGAACTCACGGAGGTGTTCACCCCGCTCGTCTCCGACATCGCTGAAGTGGTGCGGGAAGCACCGACCACCGAGACGGCGGCGGAGGCCGCGGTTCGCCGCTACGTCCGGTGGCAGCAGCTGCTGCGCTCCGTGTCACGCGAGGGCCTGTCCCGACAGGCCCGGTGTGGCCTTTTCGGCGAACTCCACTTCCTCCTTGAGTACGTGCTACCGACTTTCGACCAGCACACCGCCGTCAGCTCTTGGACCGGACCGAGACAGACGAACCAGGACTTCCAGCTGCCCGGTGCTGCGGTCGAGGTGAAGGCGACCACGGCCCGCTCCCCCCGGACGGTTCAGATCGCGAGCGAGCGGCAGCTGGACACGGCCGACTCGACGCCCCTTGCACTGGCCCACGTCGTCCTCGACGACCGGCAGAGGGGGCTCGGCATGAGTCTGAACGCCTTGGTGGACGAAATACGGGTCCGTCTGACCTCACCGTCCGCCTCCCAGCGCTTCGAGAGCCTGCTGATCCAGGCCGGCTACCTGCCGAACCAACGGGATTTCTACGACCACGATCGCTACACCCTGCGGCGCAGCGAGTTCTGGACGGTCGGGGAGGGCTTCCCTCGCATCGTCGAGGCCGAACTGCCGCCCGGAGTCGGCAACTGCACCTACACCATCGACGTGTCGGCTCTGATCACCCACAGCATCACCGCCGAAGCACTGGTCGACATGATCCGAGGAACCCATGGCTGAGCACGACCTCCACGAGTACTCCCGCGCACTGGTCACCGACATCCAGGCGCTGGCGGACGCCGAGGGCGGCTCGATTCCGAACACGTTCACCCAGCACGTACTCGACATCCTCGACGAGGCCGGGGTCGTCACCGACGCGGCACTCGCCTACCACTCCTCTCGGGGACTGGAGATCTACGGCTACGGCCTGCCCGAGGACGGGTCCAGCCTCGACCTCTACACGACGGACTTCAACCTGACCCCGTCGAGCAGCAAGCTGACCAAGGCCGAGTCCGACAGGCTCTTCCGACGGCTGTTCGCGTTCCTGGGCAAGCACGGGGCCATCCGCCCCAACCAGGAGGACAACACCGACGTGCACGACATGTGCGTCGGCGTGGAGAAGGCGTTGTCGGACGTCCCGAGGATCCGCCTCTTCCTCCTCAGCAACCGGGTGAGCACGACGAGTGCCCCAGAGCCCACGGAGTTCCAGGGGATCCCCGTCACCTACGAACTCTGGGACCTCGCGCGGCTTCACCGGCACGAGACCTCCGGAAGCATCGGCGAGCCCATCAAGGTGACCTTCGAGCGCCCTCTTCCCTGCCTGGCGGCGCACAGCGACGAGCCGAACTACTCGGTCGTCCTGGCCGTCATTCCCGGTCGACAGCTGGCTGAACTGTACAAGGAGCACCGGACCCGGCTGCTCGAACTCAACGTCCGGTCCTTCCTCCAGACCCGTGGTGGCGTGAACAAGGGAATCCGCGACACCTTGCTCAAGGATCCGAGCCGCTTCCTCGCCTACAACAACGGCGTGACCGCCACCGCCTCGGACGTGGACTTCGAGACCGACGAGGACGGCAGTCCCGTCGCCATCAGGAGCATGACCGGCCTCCAGATCGTCAACGGCGGCCAGACCACCGCCTCGCTGCACCACGTCCTGACCCAGGACAAGCGGGACCTGGACGGGGTCCACGTGCAGATGAAACTCACCATCGTCGATCCGGCGTACCTCTCCGAGATCGTTCCGAAGATCTCCCAGTACTCCAACACACAGAACAAGGTGACGCTGGTCGACTTCAGCTCGAACCACGAGTTCCACGTCGCCTTCGAGCGTGTCTCCCGCAGCCTGTGGGCTCCTGCAACCGACGGCAGCGGTCAGGAGACACGGTGGTTCTACGAGCGGGCACGGGGCCAGTACACCGACAAGTCCGCTGAGTACGAGACCCGCGCTGCCCAACGCAAGTTCAAGCTGATCACGCCGACACGGCAGAGATTCAGCAAGTCCGACCTGGCCACCTTCGTTCACTCCTGGGAACAACTCCCGTACTGGGTGAGCCGCGGAGCCCAGAAGAACTTCGCCCACTTCATGGAGCGGATCGAGAAGTCCGACCCCACCGTGGACGTGCAGTACTGCAAGCGCGCCATCGCCACCGCCCTCCTCTTCCAGGCCGCCGACCGCATCGCCCGTACACACTCGGCCGGCAGCCACAAACGGCTGATCACGACCTACACGGTCGCCCGGCTCTCACTCGCCGCCGGGAAACGGATCGACCTCGACAGGATCTGGAACGAGCAGGGCACCACGGACGCCCTGCAGGACGCCCTCGACGAGCTCACTCCCCTGATCATGGAAACGGTGATCTCCGGCGACCGGCACGTGTCGGAGTGGGCGAAGAAGCCCGACTGCTGGGACGAGGTGTCCCGTATCCCGTGGACGCTCCCCGACGCCCTGGCCGCCGAGCTCACAGCCGAGCCCTTCGAGATCGCCTCCCCCGACAGCACCGAGTCCGACGAGGCCGAAGCCGCCGTTGAGGACATCCCCAGTGAGGAGTGGCAGGCGCTCGCGGACTGGGCCCGTGAAGGCCGGGCCCTGCGTGCTGTCGACAGACAGCTCGCCGAACGTGTCGCGCAACGTCTGTCCCAGGGACGACGGGTCACCGGGACCCAGGCCAGGCAGGCGATGGAGGTCTACGAAGAGTCCCTGAGGCATGGTTTCCAACCCGCCTCGGTCGGTCTCGACCACGAGATGGCGTGAGCGTGACAGACCCGGAGGATCGGCCCACCTACAGGGTTCCTCTGCCCAACAGGTCGTCGATCGCGTCTTCTGCACGCCTCAGCACGATGCGCCCGTCCCCGTCACTGAATGCCAGCAACCGGGTACCCGGGTTGATGCCTGCTTCGGCGAGGATCCCGAGCGGGAGTTCCACACGGCCTGCCTCGTCGATGTCGAGTTCTGCGGGTTCTCGGATCACGCAGGTCAGTCTGCCATCCGGAGCACGCCCACAGACGTGGCCGCCCAAGGTGGAAGCATGGCCTCGTGAGCACAGACGAAGGATGGGTAAGCACGCCCTGGAGTGCACAGCTCCGAGGCCGCCGCATACGGGACACCGCACCGGAAAAGACTCTCAGGAGCGCCGTCCACGCCCTCGGGCTCCGCTTTCGACTGCATCGTACGGTCGCTCCTCGCTGCACGGCCGACTTCGTACTGCCCCGGCACTCCGTCGCGGTATTCGTCGACGGCTGTTTCTGGCACGGCTGCCCCTCCCACGGCACACGGCACTTCCGTGGGCCGAACGCCTCGCGCTGGGAAGCCAAGATCACGGCCAATGTGGAGAGGGACGCCAGGAACACCCAGGCGGCAACGGACGCCGGATGGACCGTGGTGCGCATCTGGGAGTGCGAGGTCAAGGCTGACGCCGGGCGGGCAGCCCAGCGCATCGCCGACGCCGCACACCACAGCGTCCCTGCTCTCCCGGGGGCGGTCTGTCAGCCTGCGGTCAGGGCGACGTCGAAGGTGGCCTCGGTTCCCTCGTCCTCCTGCGGACGGGTCGGGCAGTAGTCGCTCAGCGGGCAGCTTCCGCAAACGGGCTGCTTGTCCCGACACAGGTTGTCGCCGATGAACCTGATGGCGGCCATGCGTACGGGTGCATCACGGCCGGCGCCGAGAAGCTTGATGAGGTTGAGCCGCCCTTCGGTCAGTCGGTTGGTCAGGTGCGACTCGTTCTGCTGCACCCTCGCAGCCACCCGCAACGCACTCTGGCTGACCAGCATGATGTCGCCGCCGGCCAGCAGCCTGAACAACGCGAGCTCAGCGGGCTTGAGCCCCATCTCCTTGCTGTGATCAAGAACCGAATCCGCGTTCACCCAGACTTCGGGCTTGTCGACAACGGGGCCGAGTCGGTCTTCCAGACGCTTGCGGAGCGCTGCTGTAGACGCCGCGTTCACGAGTGCGAGGTAGACGTCCCGCGTCAGTACCTTGTGACCGGCGACATCGTCCATCACGTTGGCGAGTTGCTTCGGGTGCAGCTTGCTTCCCGAGAGCACCGCCATCACGAGAGCCCCGAGCGGCTTCATCTTCCGGCCGTTGGGGAACTGGTACCACTGCTCACCCGCGCGCTGCTCCTTGGCCCAGCGGGTCAGCTCCTCACGTGCCTTCGGCCACTTGTCCGCGGCCTCGTCACCCGTGGGAGCATCCTGCGGCAGAAGAACCCGTGCGGCGGCTTCGCCCAACAGCGGGGGGACCGCGTTGCCGATCTGCCGGAAGGCGTCGCTCCGCGTACCTGCGAACCGAAAGCGGTCCGGGAAGGTCTGGATCCTCGCAGCTTCACGCACGGTCAGCGTACGGGACTCTTCAGGATGGATGTACCAGTAACCGTCCTTGGCGATGTGCGCGGTGATGGTGCGGCTGAGCTCGTTCCAGTCCAGCTTCTTGTACTTGTCGGTGAACTGCTCCGCGTCGTACCTCTGGAATTCCTTCTCGTCGTCTTCCAGCTTCTCGTCAAGCTCGGAGTAGAGGGTTTTGGAATCCATGACCGTGAAGATCCTGAAGTCGTCCTGGCGAACCCGTCGGGTCATGTGGTCATGAATTACACCCTTGGCTGCCCTCTTGCGCATCTCCTTGGCGAAGGCAGAGAGACTTGACTCCTGTTGCTCGTCGTATTCGACAACTCGGGCGCCTACCGCTTCCAGAGGCTCCGGGTTGAGCGGGGGAAGGTCGCCGATGGCATCCCGAAGGGTGGTCTGTTTCTTCGGCTTACCCCATGGGAAGCCGCCACCGTCCCTCCGCGCGAGCAGGATCAGACGCTTCCTGTGCTGCGGCACGCGGTAGTTCCAGGCATCGACGAGGCGTACCTGGGTCACGTACCCGAGACTCTCCAGCTTTGCCTCGATGATGCGGATCACGCTGAAATCATCGCCGAGCCCCATGTCGGGGACGTTCTCCATGAGCACGACACGTGGAAGAAGTCGCTCCACCACGTCGACATAGGCCCGCCAGAGTTCCTTTCGGAGATCGTGTGGGTCACGGTTGTGGTACTCGACCAAGTGCCGGATCTTGCTGCGTCCGGCACGACTGAACGGCTGGCAGGGGGGGCCTCCCGCCACGAGGTCGATTTCTGCGCCGGAGTCAAGGATTCGCTGGACGAATTCGCCTCGCTGGTTGTCGTCCCCGAGGTCGACACAAAGGCTCATTCCAGGGAAGTTCGCTGCATGTGTCTCGCGAGCCCGCTCGTCGAAGTCCACGGCCGCAGCGGTGGTCCACCCGGCCCGCTGAAGGCCCAGGCTCAGCCCACCGGCGCCCGAGAAGAGGTCGACAGCCAGGCGTTTGTCTTTTCCGTAACCGGACTGAACCCATTTCCTGAAATCATCCGGCTCACAGTGGTGCCTGTGCTTATCTAGTTTGAGGCAGTCGCTTCGCTCCAGGGGCACGCCATACGTGTTTGATGCCCCCTTCTCCTTCGCCACGACCCACTCCTCCGTACTGTCGACCTGAACGACCTCCAGGAGATCACGCACGACACTGCGGAGGCAAGGCTCCCGGCCGGTTTCCGCCGCAGTAAAGCGTCGTCTGTCCCGCGGGTGACCTGCCCAGTGAACACTGCTGTTCACTCACCGTGTCCGATTGGTAACTTTAAGCAGTGCTCTCCTCTTGATCCACCCCATGTTAGAGGACACGTCTCGGTCATTCCTCGCGATCGCCCGGTTCTGAAGGCGGCAGGTCCGTGAACGCCACCTGCTCAACGAGCCCCCGAACCAGAAGGCACGTTCGATCACGAGGCTGCGTCTCCGTCACGAGGCCGCAACTGCCGCAAACCGCCGCCCCGTTACGCGTACTGCCCAAATCTCCTGAGCACCGCTTCCAGCGCCCTCTCCGCCGTTAAGATCGCAGCTGGTACCCCTCGGGCTGGGGTGCGGGCACGAAGCAACCAGAGGGGGAGCGTGGACTCCGAGAACACGCAGGCGTTCCTACGTCCCCGTGCGCGCCTGATGAGCACCCTCGGCGAGGAACTGATCAGTAACGAGCGGGTGGCGCTCACCGAGCTGGTCAAGAACGCCTACGACGCCGATGCGAGCCTGGTAGTGATCAGGTTCAACGGGCCGCTGGAGGAGGGCTACGGTTCCATCGAGGTGTGGGACGACGGGCATGGCATGTCTCCCGAGACCGTCCGGGACACCTGGATGGAGATCGCCACCCCGTTCCGGCACCGTGATCCGCGCAGCGAGCGGTTCGGGCGGCGCGTTCTTGGCGCGAAGGGGATCGGGCGCTTCTCGGCGGCACGTCTCGGCGCCGTGACCGCGATCACGAGTCGCCGGGCTGGCGGCCCCGAGGTGAACATCCGGCTCGACTGGAGCGACTTCGCCGCCGAGGACGCCTATCTCGACCAGGTGCCGGTCCAGTGGAACGTGGGCGCTCCCGAGGTATTCGCCGACAACGGCCAGGCGCGACGACTCTTCGACGAGGTGACAACTGCTTTCCGCACCGGAGAGAGGCAGCCCGCCTGGACGGGCTCCCACGGCACTCTCGTCCGGCTCGAAGGACTTCGGCAGGACTGGGTGGCCGAGTCGGTGGAGAGCCTGAAACGGTCCTTGTCCCGGCTACTCCCTCCTTCCCCTCCTGCGGAACTGGACGTACACGACCAGCCGGAGTTCGCGATCTACCTAACCTTTCCGACTGGGCCGTTGGACCACCACACCGGTTTCGTCGGTGCCAGTGAGGCTCTGGCGCACCCGCACTACCGCCTCATAGGGACCATCGACGGAAACGGTCTGGCTGACCTGACCATGACCAACCTGACGTCCGGACAGTCGGAGACCCTGAACCAGTACCTCTTCCCGCCACATGGGAAGGCGCCCAAGTGCGGGCCCCTGAAGCTTGACCTCCGTACCTGGGACCTCGACTCTGCGTCCCTCAAGGAGATGCTCAACATCGATCTCGGAGCCCGCAACATCACCGAGGTCCGTAAGCTGATCAAGGACAACAGCGGTGTCACCCTCTACCGGGACGGCTTCCGGGTGCAGCCCTTCGGCGAGGTCGACTTTGACTGGCTGCGCTTCGACCTCCGCCGCGTGAACAACCCCACCATGCGGTTTTCCAACAACCAGGTCGCGGGTTTCGTCTACATTTCTGCGGACGGTAACCCCGGGCTCAGGGACCGGTCGCACCGGGAGGGGCTCATCGACTCTCCCGAATACGAGGACCTGAAGGGCGTCCTGACCCAGGCTGTGAGCCGACTTGAGACTTGGCGCTACGGGCTGCGCCGTCCAAAGGACCGCGAGTCGGGGCCGATCGCGGTGGACACCCCTTCCGGTGCTGGAAGCGACCGCCACGGCCTGTTCCAGAACTTCACCCTCTCGCCCGTCCGGGACGTTCTCAACGCGAAGTACCCAGATGACACCGAGTTGAGCCGCGCGCTGGAGGAGGCTCAGGAAACGATCGACGAGAGCGTCGAGAAGGTCCAGGAGGTCCTCTCGCAGTTCTCCCGCCTCGCGACTCTCGGAGCGCTGGTCGACGTCGTACTGCACGACGGTCGAACAGCACTGACGCGGATCGCCTATGTCCTCCGTCGGTTGAACAAGCTGGCAGGCCGCAAGCGCGACGAGGACGAACAGCTCGCCTCCGCTCTCACAAAGATGCACGTGGACCTCACCGCGCAGGAACAGGCCCTGGACCGGCTCTTCACCCGCGTCGAGCCGCTGAGCGGCCGGCGGCGAGGCCGCCCCCGCGCCCTGTCCCTTCAAGCCGCGATCGACGAGGCCGTCGCGGTCCACGAGGGCACGCTAGAGAAGCACGGCATCACCGTCACCGTCAGCGGCGAGGACGTGACAGTGACGGCCGACCCCGGTGACATCTCTCAGGTGGTCCACAACCTCGTGGGGAACTCGATCTACTGGCTCTCCACCCTGCCCGAGGGGAAGGAGCGCGCCATCCTCATCGAGACGAGGCGGACGCCCGAGGATGAGGTCGACATCGACGTGAGCGACAGCGGCCCCGGAGTACGTGAGGAGATCCAAGAGATGATCTTCGACACGTACTTCAGCGACAAGGAGGACGGCATTGGGCTCGGCCTCAGTATCGCCGGCAGCGTCGTGAAGGACTTCTACGACGGCGAACTGTCCCTGGTGACGCCAGGGCCCCTTGCCGGAGCCACGTTCAGGGCGAGATTGAGAAGGAGAGTTGGGTGACGGACGGGGGTGCGGTGTACCGGGTCTTGATCGTCGAGGACGAGGTGGACATCGCGGAGGAACTGTCCGAGATGCTGATGGAGGAGCTCTCGGACCTCGGAACGCTCGAAATCCACGTCGAGAACGATTTCGACGAAGCTGAACGCCTTCTGGAAACCCAGGCGTTCGATTTGGTCGTGCTGGACGTCAGGGACGCGACACGTGGTGGCTCTCCCGCGCACCCGAACCTGCAGGGCCGTGAACTGTACGACCGGATTGCCAAGACCCGCTGGGTGCCGGTTGTGTTCTGCACCGGCCTCGCGGAGCAGGTGAGCGACCTGGCCCAGCCACCCCTCATCCAGGTGGTGCCCAAGAACCGGCTGGACGACGCCGTCGCCGCGATCCGGGACGGCCTTGAATCCGGTGTCCCGGTCCTCACCCGGCACATCACCGCACTCGTGGACGAGCACGTGCGCGGATTCCTGCGGGACGAGATCGCCCCGAACTGGGACCGGCTCGCGGCTGCCGACCGTAGCCAGATCGCCCCTGCCCTCGTACACCGCCTCGCAGCCTGGCTGAAGGAGAACGCGGTCGAGGCCCTCGGAGCAGCGCTCGGTTCCTCCGAGCACCGCGTGATGGGGCACGCGTCGACCGCCCGGATGTACTTGATGCCGCCGGTCACGAAGCACGTGACCGCGGCAGACCTTCTGCGGGACCCCCAGGACGGCTGGTGGATGGTCCTTACGCCTGCCTGCGACCTCTACGAGGACGTGCCCGGCGCCGGCAATCGCGTGGCCAAGGCCGAGTATGTGCGTCTTGCCAAGGCGGTTCCGCTGAGCGAAGCGCCCTTGATCATGCGTTGGATCGAGGCTGGATCCCCCGTCAAGGGGAGCCAGGAGCGGAACGCGGCGCTGGAGATGTTCCGCGACAACAACGCCCGTTACCGGATTCTGCCCAAGTACCTCGACATCCCGGACCTATTGGTCGACTTCGAGATCGTGCAGTCTGTTCTCTTGGAAGACGTCCGCCCGTGGACCCGCGTCGCCACCCTGGACAGCCCGTTCGCCGAGGCCATGCTGACCTCGCACGGGCACACCGTGGCCAGGATCGGCACTCCGGTCGTCGACTTCGAGAACATCAAGCAGTCCCTGGGGTTGGGCGGAAAGGGGAAGGCCGCGGACCAGAACTCGGTTCCGAACCCCCGTACCACGACGAAGGACGCCAAGCAGCCCTGATTCCTGGGCTGGATGACCAGTGCGTCGGTCCTCGTCTCTGAACGGTTTGTTCCCGGGCTGCGCAGCGCGCTCATGAGGTGGACAACGTCACGAGCGAATGAAGCAATGACGTCAAGCCCCTGCTCGGGTTGTCCAATAATGACAACCAGGCTCCAGGTAGGGAGTTGGGGGCGCTGTCCGGGACTGGAGTGTCACCGGCGGCGAGCAGGGGAGCGCAAGGGGAGCGCGGACGCCTTTGGACGGTGCAATACGGGGTAGGAACAGCGGGACCGCGACATGTGCTCTGATCTGGGAAAACGGGATCTGGTACGACCACGGAGCACAACCCGACACGATCCCTATCGGGCTCGTAATGCGTAGGTCTCGGGTTCGAATCCCGAAGGCGGCTCTTTTGGTGGCCCAGGTCAGATGTTGCTGACCTGGGTTTTCTCTTGGTCTGGGGTGCTGCTGGGGGCTCAGCTGTTCCTTCGGTGCGAGGAGTGGCGTGGCGGTTGGGCAGGCGGATGGGGGAGTTCGGCTTCGGCGACGAGCCGTGCCGTCCCCACCCTGTACGCGGTCCTCTCGGTCGTGAGCTCGTGCTCCCCGCTTTCTCCGCCGGGGCTCAGTGGGCCGGTGTGGTGAGGAGGGTCAGGGTTTCTTGTAGGCGGGTGCATGCCCAGTTGTACTGGTCCGTGTTGGTGTGGGCGCGGAAGGTTGTTTCGATGGTCTGGATCAGGGCCAGGTGGAGGTTGTAGAGGCGTCGGCGGGTTCGCTCGGTGGGGGTGGACGGTCCTTGGCCGTAGCCGCGGATGAAGGCCGTGGCGTCTCCGAACGCGTCCGACTCGCTGCCGGTGAAGCCGAACTCCATCAGCGGGTCGCCGTAGAACGCCCGTTCGTGGTCGAGGATCGACACGATCCGGCCGTCGCGGACCATGCAGTTGCCCGGCCACAGGTCCCACTCGACGAACCGCGGCTCGGTCACCTCGTCCAGCGCGTCGGCGTGGGCGGCGACGGCCTCGCGGATCGCGTCGTAGCCGCCGGGCAGGACGACGCCGCGTCGCTCGCCGTCGCCCAGCAACTCCTCGACCATGCGCAGGAAGGCCGCCCGCCACGTGCTCTCGCCCGGTCCGGACAGTGGGCCGAAGGCGGTGCCGGGGATGGTGTTGAGCTCGCGGGTGATCGCGCCGAGCGCCTCGTCGTACGCGCTGATCTCCGCCTGGCTCAGGGTGTCCCTGATGACGTGGAGGTTGTCCGCGTCGACGTACGTCATGAAGAAGTAGTCGGCGTCGCACACCTCGTGGGTCCGGTCGGCGAAGTGGACCTCCGGCACGGGGACCTTCGTGTGCTCCCGGACCAGCCGCAGCGCCTCCAGTTCGGTGGCCATCGCGTCGCGCTCGTAGGTCATGACCTCGACGTCCGGCGGCGGAGCGATCTTGAGGACGACGTGGGTGCCGGATCGCAGCCGGATCCGGTAGGCCACGTTGAACCAGCCCTCGCTCAGCTCGTCGACCCAGTCCTCGCCCGCGCCGCACACCTCGTCCGGGCCGTAGGCGCGGGCGACCATGGTGCGAAGCGCCTCGACGGACTGCCGGTTCTTCGTGATGCTCTCCATCAATCCTCCGCCCCAAGCATGATCGGACGGTAGCACCGGACGATGTTGTGCACCTCGGGTCTCTTGCTAACGTGACGACGGTGCGGGCGCGCGTTATGAGAGATTTGCGCGATTTATTCGATCCTTGGCGTCAGACAACTGACGGGGGAAACCGTGGACTTCAGCCTGTTCTACTTCGCCGACGACGGAGAGGCCGAGGGCGATCGCTACCGGCTGCTGATGGAGGGCGCCCGCTTCGCGGACGAGCACGGGCTCACCGCCGTCTGGACTCCCGAGCGGCACTTCCACCGCTTCGGCGGCCTGTTCCCGAACCCGTCGGTGACGGCCGCGGCGGTGGCCGCCGTGACCTCCCGGGTGCAGGTGCGGGCGGGCAGTGTGGTGCTGCCGCTGCACCATCCGGTGCGGGTGGCCGAGGAGTGGGCCATGGTGGACAACCTCTCGCACGGCCGGGCCGGCGTCGCGCTCGCCTCGGGCTGGAACCCCCGGGACTTCCTCTTCGACCGGTACGCGTACGCGGATCGCCGGGAGCGCACCGTGGCCGCCGTCGAGACGCTGCGCGGGCTGTGGCGGGGCGAGGCCTTCGACGGCGAACCCGAGTACCGGGTCTACCCGCCGCCGGTGCAGGCGGAGATCCCGCTGTGGCTCACCAGCAGCGGCAACCCGGGCACGTTCGAGACCGCCGGGCACGTCGGTGCCGGTGTGCTGACGAACCTGCTCACGCAGAGCATGGACGTACTGGCGGAGAACGTCGCCGCGTATCGGCGCGCCTATGCGGCCTCGGGGCGCGACGGCGGCGGACACGTCGTCCTGATGCTGCACACCTGCCTCGGTGAGGATCTCCCGTCGGTGGAGCGCCTCGTCCGGGAGCCGCTGCGGCGCTATCTGATGTCCGCGCTGGATCTGAACCTGCGCTCGGCCGAGCCGTCCGCGGGCAAGACTTCCTCCGCGGGCGAGGCATCCGCCGCGGGCAAGACCTCCGCCACGGGCGAGGCCTCCTCCAAGCGCCGTCCGTCCGCGGAGGAGCGGGCGCGCGCCTGGGCCCGCTCCACCTTCGCCCCGGCCGCCGTCGACGGCGCCTACCAGCGCTATCTCACCTCGGACGGCCTGTTCGGCGCGGTCTCGGACGTGCTTCCCGTCGTGGAGCGCGTGCGCGAGGCGGGCGTGGACGAGATCGCGTGTCTCATCGACTTCGGCGTGCCCGTCGACGCGGCGCTGAACGGACTGGTGCGGCTGGCGGAGTTGAGCGGTGTCGTGGGCGGGAAAGAGGCTCAGCGGTCCGTGGAGGCGAGCAGCCGGTAGTCGTAGTCGTCCTCAAGGCGTTCGATGTCGTCCTCGTCGAAGAAGCCGAGGGACAGTTCGAGGAACCTGCGCGGCACCCCGCCCGGGTTGTGGATGCGGTGGGCGAGGCCGCGCGGGATCCAGATCCGCTCACCGGTGGCCGCCGTCCACGCGCGATCGTCGATCCGCACCTCCAGCGGGCCGTCCACCACGGTCCACCACTCGTCGCGTTGCGCGTGCCGGTGCAGCCGCACCCGCTGCCCCGGATCGATGGTGATGAACTTGACGGTCGACTCGGTGTTCAGCGTCAGCCGCTCCTGAACGCCGTAGGGCCGCGGGTAGTAGTGGATCTCCGGCTCGGTGGCTTCGTTGCGCATGCTGTTGGCTCCTAGCTCGTGCTCGAACCGCTCGGTCGCCGTCGGTTCAGGTTTCCAGGGCCTCGGTGACGAGGAGGTGCTCCAGCGCGGCGAGCGCCGAGGCGGCGTCGGCCGGCGCGATCCGCGTGTCGTCGCAGGCCACTTGCAGGATCAGCTCGTCGCCGTCGCTGCCGAGGTCGGCGAAGAGGGTGGCGTCGCCCATGTCGCGCCGGCCGACGGTGGTGACGGACGACTCCTCGCGCAGGGCCTTGATTTCCGGCAGCCTGCTCGCCATGCCCGCCCATACACCGCGATCGCTCCGCACGTCGTTGAAGTAGTACGAGAAGTCGGTCGCGAGCCCCTTCGCCGTCAACTCGGTGAGCGCTGCACGCCACTTGAGGCAGTCGTATCGCGCCCGGCTGTAGGTGGTGATCGTGCGGGCGTAGAGGCTTCTCGTGTACGCGGCGAACCCGGCGCCGGGCTTCTCGTCCGGCAGGACGAGCAGGCCGTTCCCGATCGTCTGGCCGACGAAGTCCGTGAGCTGCGGATGCGACCGGTTGTTGCAGACGAGCAGGAAGGCGGAGAGCCGGCGGTCGACGTGCCGGCGGACGGTCGTCGTCAGCGCGGAGACGACCACGCCGCTCGCGCTCACCCCGTGCCGCAGGGCGAGCGCCTCGACGGCCACCGCGGCCGCCCGGGACCGGAGAATCGTCACCGAGAACGCTTCCGGAGTCATCGACATCAGGCCGCGGCCGGGAGGCAGCCTCGCGGCCGCGGCCAGCCAGCCGTCGATCACGGCGTCGCTTCTGCGGACCTGGTCGGCCGACTGCTCGTGGGCGACCAGGTCCGCGGTCTGCAGGGGGTGCGCGCGGTCCGCGGTCCGTGGGGGACGCGCGTCGTCCGCGCCGGGGCGAGCCCCCGCGACCGCGTCGCGGATCAGGCGCTCCAGCGGACGGCAGGCGCCGCCGTCGAACGCGAGATGAGACATTGCTACGTCGATCTGCGTGACGATTCCGCCGACGTGCTGCAGCCCGAGACGGATCTGGGGTTCGTCCATGCCGAACGCCCCGCTCGCCAACTCCGCGCAGGCCGGGTCCTTTTGCGTGTTGTAGCCGTGCCGCACGGGAACCGCCTCGGCCGGGGCCTCGGTCACGCGGACCTCTATATGGACCTCGTCCCGAAAGGTCTGGCGTACGCGCTCCGTGTCGAAGGACGCGCGGAAGATGTCGAGGCGGGACAGCAGTCCCCGGAGCCGGGCGAGCGCCTCGGACACGCCGACGCCGTCCGCCGGCGAGGCGATGGGCCACGACATGTTGAGCCGGTCCGACAACGGACCGAGGGCGGCCATGCTGTCCCACATGTTCCCCTGCCCCCAGGTGAGGGGCATCGGGCCCTGCTCGGTCCCCCGGATGGCGAGGCTGTGCCCTTCACTGTCGCCGACGGCCATCGATTCCCCCTCCGCGCTCGCGGAACATCAGCGGTCTCGCCGCCCGAAGCCCTGTCCGAAGCCCTGCTCGAAGCCCTCCCCGAAGCCCTCCCCGGCGCCCCGCCCGGCCCCCCGCCCGAACCCCTCCGCGACGATGCGCTCCGGATAGGACGCGGCCTCGTCGGCGGCCGCGCGAAGACGCTCGTGCATGGCCTGGAGCAGCGCCGGATCACGCCTGTCCAGCCACTCCGACAGGCGCATCCCGAACCCGAGCGCGCACCAGACCCGCTCGTTGGCGAGCTCCCAGCCGCCCAGCGGGTCCGTGAACAGCACGGGCGTCGCGGCGTTGAGCGAGTCGAGGAGCGTGCCCGCGCCCGGCTTGCTGACCACCGCGCGGCTGCGCCGGGTCAGCTCGAAGGTGTCGGCCCAGTGCTCCCGGTCGTCGAACGCGGGAGCGACGGTGCCGGCCCCCGCGACCAGGCGCGGAAAGCCCGTTCCCCGTCCGGGCTCCCAGCCGGGGTCCTGGTGGTAGGCGCTCAGCCCGGCCGGCGGATCGCTCCAGGGCTCCGGCAGGATCAGGCTCACCGGCACCCCCGCCTCGACCAGCCGCGCGGCCGCGGCCGGGTGGGTTCCCATGCCCCAGCCGCCGCCGTGGGCGAGGAAACCGTCCGACCGTGACTTCCAGGGCAGCCGCGCCCCGGGCCTGGTCACCGGGATCGTCTCGGTCAGCGTGTTCGTCCGGGCGTCGAGCAGCCAGGTGTGCGTGCTGCCGGGGATCTCCGCCGCGTGGCGATGCGACGGCGACGGCACCGCGTCCACATGGCACACGTCGACGCGGATGTCCGGACGCCGGTCGGCGTACGCCGCGACGACGTCCGTCCAGAACCCGGAGAAGACGGTGACGGAGCCGACTCCGGCCGCGTCCCACTCCTCGAAGAGCGCGGTGAGCGTCTGCGGCGGGATCAGCTCCGCGTGGTCGGTGGCCAGCGCGTGGGCCGCCTTCGCCAGCCGGTAGTCGCGGCTGTAGCGGCCCTTCGCGATCTGGATGCGCTGCCTGACCTCGTCGGGGAAGTACTTCTCCAGCACGTACACCCTGCTCGGCACTCCCCGGGCCGACAGGGCACGGTCGAGCAGCAGACCGGGTATGTGCGTGCCCAGTGCCACTCCGGACGTCAACGCGATATTCATGGCCCTCGTCGCTTCGCCCTTGTCACACCGGGTGGGTTTCCAGCGAGTAGTACCGCGTGCAGGTGGGGCAGATGGGCCACAGCGAGGAGCGCAGGTGCTTGCGGATCTTCGTGGCCTGCTCTCCCTGCCAGATATCCAGCAGCGAGGTCTCGTTGATGTTCCCGAGCGGGATGTCGTAGAACGTGTGGCAGGTCGTGACCTCGCCGCGCGCGGAGATCTCCGCGTAGCGCCACGGAACGGCGCAGCGCTCGTGGAAGTCCTTCATCGCGGTCCAGTCGGCGCGCAGATAGGCCCCGACGGTCTCGGTCTCCAACGCCGCCGGCCGGGAGAAGAACTTCACGCCGGCCTGCTCGCAGGCGTCCCGCGCGTCGGTCATCTGCCGGACGAGGTCCTCGACGTCGATCGACTCGAAGAACTGGGGGCTGCGGATGTACGGGGCGGAGTGCCGGACCGCCGGGATCCCGAAGCTGTCCCGGGCCACGCGTCCGTAGTGCCGGTGCATCTCGGCCGTCGCGAAACTCTGCAACTCCAGGCTCACGGCGCCGAGTTTGCTCAGGTCGATCTCCTTGAAGAACTCCGAGATGTGCGCGGCGTTGTCCGGCGTGACCAGGTACGTGACGCCGATCTCGGGGAACCGCACGCCGCGCCGGCGCTTGAGGCTGTCGATCGCGTCGATCCCGGCCATCGCCTTGTCGTAGACCCCGGCGCCGCGCTGCACGTCGTTGACCTCGCGCGGCCCGTCGACCGACACCCACACCCTGATGTGACGGTCGGCCACCAGCCGGTCCGCGTGGCTGCGCAGCGTCGTCCCGTTGGTGGGGAAGACGAGCTGGCTTCCGCCGGCGTGGATCGCGTCGATGACCTTCCAGACACCCTTGTACAGCAGCGGCTCCCCGCCGAAGAGTTCGACGTACGGCCGGATCGGCCGGCACTCCTCAAGGGTGCGCAGCACCACGTCGAGGTCGAGTTCGGCGAGCTCCGGCAGGATGTGGAAGGAGCCTCCGTCACCCCACTCGTAGCACATGTGGCAGCGCAGGTTGCATCGTTCGAGGAGTTGGAGCACCAGCCAGGACGGGCCCGCTTTGGGGGAGCGGATGAGCGTGTTGGACATGGGCGTATCTCTCCAGGTGGGGTGGACGGCCGAGGGTCGTCATCGCTCCGGGGCGTCGGCGGGCCGTGCGTGGCAGGGGTGGCGCTGGTCCTCCGGGTGGATTCCGCACGCGCACGCGACCCCGACGGCCTCCCGCAGGACGTGCGCCGCGCCACCGGGCGGGTGGAACACGCCGAGGACGAGGCGGCCGCGGTCGCCCCGGGTGAGCGTGTTGGCCGTGAGGGGCACGACACCCGGTCCCTGCCGCCGGTACAGCAGGCCCGCGTCGTCCAGCCGGTGCACCAGTGACGGGAAGGGGCGCGCCCCGGCGTCCAGTCGTACGTTGATGAACTCGAGCGTCGCGTGCAGGCCGAGCCGCGCGGCGTGGCGCGCCAGTGCCAGCGCGACGGTGCCCATGGACACGCGGGCGTTGACCTCCAGGCAGGGCACGACGGTCCCGTCCGTCGTGACGAGCCCGTCGATGTCCACCGGGCCGAAGTATCCGGCCGCGAAGAGTTCCTTGCACAGCGTCCTGCCCGCCGCCTCGATGTGCTCCAGCTGCTCCTCGCGGAAGGAGTCCGGATCCGCCGGGGACGAGCCCCGGTAACGGAAGCCCTCCACGTCGTTCTCCAGCAGTCCGGCGCTCCGCACGGAGCCGTCCGGGGCGATGTGCCAGTGCGACGAGAAGTCCCGGTGTTTGTCGAACAGGGGCTGGACGAGCAGTTCGAGCCGCTTGCCCCGGTCGACCTGCCGGGCGAGGTGCTGGACCACGGAGCGGTAGGCGCTCTTCGAGCGGATCGCCAGGGTTCCCTGGCCGGACACACCGTACGGGTCCTTCAGCAGGATCACGGAGCCCGCCTGCTCGGCCCGGCGCTCCAGTTCGGCGAGTGACGAGACGGGCCACATGGCTCCGTTCCATCCGTGCGCCAGGACGACCTCGTTGGACCAGGTCTTCGAGTTGACCCGCGTCGCGCACGCGGCGGTGGGCGACGGGTAGGCCAGCTCCAGCGCGGCGGCGAGATCCTCGTACTCCGGGCGCGCGGCGTACGGCCGCAGGGTCATTCCGGCGACCTGGGGACGGATCGTGTCCGCCCGGGCCAGCGTCCGCCCGACGACGTCGCCGTCGCCGTCCTCGGTGTGCGGCACGGGATCCACCGGGAAGCCCGCTGCGCGCATCGCCTCGACGAAGGCGGGCGGAAGCCCGAAAGCCGTGATCAGCCGGTCCCCTTCCTCGCTCAGCGCGGAGAGGACCTCGTCCAGGGCCTGCGCGATGGCGGATCCGTGGGCGGACCCGACGCGGGGCAGCAGGGCGAGGTCGGCGGGGCGCCAGGAATCCTCCGCCCCCACCGGGCCGATACGCAGGGAGCTCTTCCGCGGTTCCACGGCTCGCATCCGTTTCCCCGGTCCCTCAGCCCCTGGTGGACACGAAGCGGCAGAACGCGTCCACGGACTCCAGGCAGTCCATGTCCATGGTCTCGAAGTCCAGCTCGACCTGGAGCGCGTCCTCGACCGTGAGCAGGAACTCGATCATCTGCAGGGAGTCGAGGCCGAGATCGGAGATGATGCTCGTCTCCGGCGCCACGGGGACCTCACGCGCCAGAACCTTGTGCAGGCACGTCACTACGGTGCTGAAATTCGGGTCCATGCCTAGACTCCATTCAGATACAGAAGGACGCACTTCGAACACACCGGCATGAGGCCCCTGCTCCGCAGAATTTCCCGCACGCGTCGGAAACGCTCGCTGTGCCAGAGATCGAGAACGTCCGTCTCATGGAGATTTCCCACCACGAACTCGGGAAAGAACTTGCAGGAGCTGACGTTTCCGTCGGCGTGGACCTCCATGCGGTTCGACACCGCGAGGCAACGCCGCCGCCCCTGGGCCGGTTTCGAGGTGCCCCGGATGAAGTCGTCCACTTCGTCCATTCCGACCTGCGGCTGATATCGGATCCGCGACTTCCAGCGCCGCCCGGCCAGCCTGGTCATCGAATCCCGCAGGGTGGGAATGGACTCCGGCTTGAGCCGGTACGTGTACGAGTGCCAGGTCGCGGGTTTCCCCTCCTTCAGCGGATTGAGCCAGGAGAACTCCTCGCGGTACAGCTCGTCCATCTCGGTGGCGACGTCCTCGTTGATGTACCAGGGGAACTGGAAGTAGACGCTGTCGACGCCCAGTTCCTCGGCCCATTCCATGAACTCGTACATCTGCCCGACGGTCTCGTTGCTGACCATGCAGGACAGCGAGATGGTGCCCTCGAAGCGGCCGGAGCGCTGGAGGTCGATCATGTGCTGGATGTTGCGCATCGTGCGGTCGAAGCTGCGCGGCCCGCGCAGCGCCTCGTGGTGCTCCTTGAGCCCGTCGAGGCTGATCAGGAGGCTGAGGTTCTTCCCGATCCGCAGCAGGTCGTCGGTGTGGCGTTGCATGAGCAGGCCGTTGGTGCACATCGTGACGGGCCGTGGATCGGCGGCCAGTTGCTCGGCGAACTCGCCGAACTTCGAGTACATGAGCGGCTCGCCGCCCCAGACGAAGAGCTTCGACTTCCGTCCGGAGGTGGCCGCGAGCACCCGCCGCACGATGTCGATGCCGAGTTCGGTCTTCTGCTCGGCGACGCTGAATTCATGGAAGAAACCCTGGTCGTTCCACTGATAGCAGTGCAGACAGCGGAGATTGCACTTGTAGGTGAGCTGAAGGCTTACCTCGTCCGGCACTTCCGACGCATAGTGCGGGTCTTCCTCTAGCGCGTGCAGCGTCTTCGACCGGACCGCGACGGTTCTGCGCAGATCGAGGAACTCGCGGTCGTCGAGTTTGCGTGAAGTCTGGGGTCCGGACGCCCCCGTGCCGGGTTCTGCCATGCCGCGACCTACTCTTCCCTGCGCTATTGACCGAGAAGTACGGGATCTTCACTGTGGCCGACGCCCCGCCGGGCGTCAAACAGTTCCAACCCGGCCGCTTCGAGCACGAGTTGGGTTCTGTGAGCAGCCACCCGAACCCGTCGAATTGCCCACCTGCATGGTGAACCGATCAGGCGCGTGGTTTCCTGCTGGGCGTGAAGAGCCCCTCGAAGCGCTCGAAAACGCCGGCGTCCGCGCCGGCCGCGGCCGAGGACGCCGTGGGCCGGATGGCGACCCGCCCGGTGGGCAGGCTGCTGTGGGAGAACTGCGTACAGACCATCGCGTCCGTCGGCATGTTCGGCTTCTACGCCCTGACGAACGCCTGGTTCGTCAGCCACGGGGCCGGCGACCAGGCGATGGCCGCGGTCAACCTCGTGGCCCCGCTGCTGTTGTTGCTCGGGGCCGTGTCCACCACCGTGGGCGCCGGCGGCGCGACCCTGGTCTCCCGTGCGCTGGGCGCCGACGACGAGCATGCGGCCGCCCGCGCGGCGGGCAACGCCTTCACGCTGTTCTGGGTGACCGCCGCCGTCACCACGGTGGCCGGGCTGGTCTTCATGGACCCGCTCCTCGACGTGCTCGGCGCGACCGGCCCGCTGCGTGAGGACGCCCGGCAGTACGCGGTGATCCTGCTGTGCGGGTCGCTGTCGTACACCGGGTTCTCCAGTCTGGTGCGCGCCGAGGGCAGGGTCGGGTTCTCCACCCGGATGTGGATCGGCGCCATCGTGGTGCAGATCGTCCTCGACCCCCTGCTGATCTTCGGCTTCGACCTCGGGGTGCGCGGTGCCGCCCTGGGCACGGTCGGCGGGCAGACCGTGTCCGCCGTGATGAGCTGGTGGTTCTTCTTCGGGCGGCGCGAACGGCCGTACCGCGTCCGTCTCTTCGATCTGCGCCCGCACGCCGGGACCCTGCGCACCCTGGTGGGCATCGGGCTGCCCTCGTTCCTGGCCAACATCGGCCTCACCGTGCTCGCCGTGCTGGTCAACGCCACCCTCGCGGTGGCGGGCGGAGCGGTGGCGCTGACCGCGTACGTCGTCTGCTCCCGCCTGCAGACCTTCGCCGTGATGCCGCACACCGGTATGAGCCAGGGGTTGCAGCCCATCGTCAGCTACAACGCGGGGCGCGGCCTGGACGCCCGGGTGGCGCGGACGCGGATGCTCGCGCTGCGCGCCTCGCTCGTCTACGGCATGGCGACCGCGGTCCTGCTGACCCTGCTCGCGGAACCTCTCGTCGGCCTCTTCGTCAGCGGCGGGGCGGCCGCCGAGGAGGCCAGGTTCGCGCTCTGCGTCATCGCCGTCGGCGGGATCGTCATCGGTGTCGCCCCGCTGGTCGCGGGCTATTTCCAGGCCCTGGGGCGCCCGCTGCCCGCCTACGTCCTGACCATCGGGTCCCTGGTCCTGCTGAAGGCGCCCCTCGTGGTGGTCTGCGGCCTGGTCTGGGGCACGCGCGGCGTCTGGTTCGGCCTCGCCGCCGGGGAGTTCGCCACCGCGGCGAGCGCGCTGCTGCTGTTGCACCGCGTCGACCGGCGCACGCCGCGTGGGGTCCCGGAGCCCTCGCCCGCGACTTGAGACGTCCGCCGGCGCGGCGGGCGAAGGGGTTGCGGACGGGCGTCGCGGTGGCGAAAGGGGTGCGGACGGGCGTCGCGGTGGCGAAAGGGGTGCGGACGGGCGTCGCGGCGGCGAAAGGGTTGCGGACGGGCGTCGCGGCGGCGCAAGGGTTCCTGGCGGGCATCTCGGCGGCGAAGGAGGACTCCGGGCGGGCAGCACGCCCCGGCGCGGCCGGCTCGGTTCAGCCCAGGCCGTCGGCCGGACCGGGCTCCGGGCCTTCGAGGCGCTGCGCGAGCTGCCCCCAGGCCTGCGCGCACTCCCGTGCCAGCAACGCGACGTTCTGCGAGCAGTGACTCGGCACCGACGGGGCGATCTGCGCGACGGAGGAGTGCGCCCGGAGCAGGCGCAGCAGTTCGCGGCCGTGACTGGTGTACCGCAGCGAGGGGTCGCGGGTGAGCTGCCGCCAGGAGGCCGTCAGGTCGACCCTCGCGGCGGAGGCGCTCGCTCCGGGCGGGTCCGCCGCGGCCGCGGGTCCCGACTGGCCGGACGGGACCGGGGAGTCGCCGCGCAGCACGCGGCGTCGTACGTCGGCGACGGTGCCGAGCGAGAGTCCGGTCTCCTTGGCGAGCTCGCGCAGGGTGGCCCCGGGCCGTGCCGCCATCAGTTCCGCTGCCTTCAGGCGTCCGTCCACGGTGCTGACGGGCCGCACCCGGCCGTCCCTGCCCACGCGGCCGTTCAACTGCGCAGTCTGTCCAGTCGAACAGCGCACGGCGGCGACGGTGCGCGCGGAGACGCCCACGATCGCGGCGATCGCACGGTCCGAGGAGTCCGGGCGCAGCGCGAGCAGCCGGCCGGCCGCCGCGCGTCTGTCCGCGGCGGTCAGCGGCAGGCCGTGCGCGTTGTTGGCCGTCACCGAGAGGATGAACGCCGCTTCCGGGGTGCCGTCGAACCACGTGACCCGAATGCTGTCCTCCCCTCGGAGGATCGCCGCTCTCAGCCGGTGCATACCGTCGATCACGCGCATCGTGGCCTTGTGCACGACGATGGGGGGCATGCACAGTTCGGAATCGGCGATGAGAGCCACGTGCTCCTCGCTGATGCCGTCGAGCCGGATCAGGTCGGAGGGAAGAAGCCGACCGATTTCCACCGTCGCGACCTGACCGGTGAAGTCGTCCCCTAAGACCCGGCCGCTCTCGTGGGATACGGAAAGCACTGACACCATCGCACCTCTCGACTCCGTGATCAGCAGCTCAATAGCGGCGCGTCTGAAATTTCGAACGTTAGCGGTGTTGTCAACGCAAATTAGTATGCGCTTTCTCTCGCTGAGATCAACGGCCGGTTTGACCGATACACATGCCTTGCGCCAACGTTCGACCCCGCGGTTGACATGCGCCCAGGCTCCGGGGCGGTTGCCCGATCGACCCGGAGGCTCCGATTCCACCCGTGCTGATCTGCTGTTTTGCTTCCAACGCCCACAGGTTCGCCGCTTGGCCGATTCTGGTCACCCCGCGGCGACGGTGCGTGATCGGGGTGTTGACGATGGCAACAGAAAGCGCATACTGTGCGCGGCCTCAGAAGGATCTCCATCCACCGTCTGCGGGAGTCAGTGAATGGACCGGCGCACCTTTGAATTCTCTGGAGATCGCTCGGCCACCGGACCCCTGACATGGGGGCAGTGCGAACAATGGATGACCATTCGGAGAATCGCTCCCGAAGACGCGAGGTTCAATCTCCCGTTCGCCTGGAGGGTCGCGGACGGATTCTCCCTGTCGGACGTGGTGGAGAGTTTGGGAAGGCTCGTCGAACGGCACGAGGCGCTGCGTACCTCCCTCGCCTCCGAGACCGAGGAGAGGCCGTCGCAGATCGTGCACAGGACGGGTGAGGCGACCGTCTCCCTGTGTGAGGCGGGCGATGACGACGAACCGGTCTCGCCAGCCTCGCACCGCGTGCAGGAACTGGCCGCCAGGAGGTTCGAACTCTCCCGTGAGTGGCCGGTCCGTTTCCGGATCCTGCTGGGGCGCGACGACCGGCCGCTGTGGGTGTGCGGCGCCGTTTCCCACATCGCGGCGGACGCCACCGCGCTGACGATCATGGAGCGCGACTGGAACGTACTCCTGGGGGCCGACAAGGAGACCGCCCTGACACCGCGTCCGCTCCAGCCGTTGGACCGGGCGGCCTACGAGAACTCCCCGGCCGGCCAGGACGCGCTGGACGGGGCGGTGGGCCACTGGCAGGAGACCCTGCACGGTGTGCCACGTCTGCGGTTCGCCGAACGGCGCCCTCCCGAGGGCGACATCAGGTTTCCGAGGATGACCCTGCACTCGAAGTCGCTCGGCGAGATCGCTCGCCGGGTCGCCGCCGACCTGGGCGTCTGGGAGTCGGCCGTCCTCATGTCGAGCGCCGCCCACGCCTTCCTGGAGATGACCGGAGCGAAGGCGTTCCCGATGGTCGTGACGTGCTCGAACAGACTGGGGAGGACGGCTCGCGAATACGTCGGGACCATCGCCCAGCAGGGCGTCGTACCGATGACCGGTGACGTCGAATTCCCGCGCACGGTCAGGAAACTCTGGGCTGCCCTGGTCAGGATGCCCCGGCACAGCATGTACGACCCGGCCCCCGTCGGGGAGACGGTCGAGAAGTCCAGTGGCGGGGAGTTCTTCTGGCTCGATCACTTCGTCAATCATGTCGGTCATCCCCTCACGGAGGACGCGGCGAAGGTGTCCCGGGGGATCGAGGGAGTCCGCGGTTTCCTGGCCGAGGGAAAGGTGGAGTCCAGTTTTCTGCGCTTCGGCCTCATGCTCCGCACCTATGGACCGGACGCGCAGTTCAGGCTCTTCGCCGACAACCGCTGTATAGGCCGGGAATCGATGCGGGCCGCGCTCGTACGGATGGACGAGCTGATCCGGGAGCAGGGGGCTCGGAGCTGAGGCTCCGCACGACCGTCGGGCTCTGTAGGACCGTCGGCGCTGAGGCTCCGTATCACCGTCGTCCGCGCCGGTTCCGCGACGATCACCGGTGTTGAACACACCGGCCGCTTCGTACGCTTCCGACGGCGCTCTGCCGCCGCCGCAGCACCGCGGAGGAAGGACCGGACGCACCATGCCACCGATGCTGAGCATCGTCGTGCCCGTATTCGATGTCGAGCTGTACCTCTCCACCTGCCTGGAGTCGTTGGCCGGCCAGCACCCGGCCGACACGGAGATCATCGTCGTCGACGACGGCTCGGTGGACGGCAGTCGCCCGATCGCCGACGCGTGGGCGCGCGAGGACCCCCGGATCCGGATCCTCGCGCAGCCCAACTCCGGCTTGAGCGCCGCCCGCAACACCGGTATACGGGCGGCGCGCGGGACGTACCTCGCCTTCTGCGACGGCGACGACATCGTGCCGCCCGGCGCCTACGCCGCCCACATCGCCTCGCTCGAAGACTCCGGATCCGACTTCTCGACCGGCGACGTGCGGCGGATCGACAGCACCGGGGTCCGTCCCCACCCCGGATACCAGGACGTGTTCGCGCGGCACCGGCGCCGTACCCACATCCGTCGCCACCCCGCGCTGGTACGCGACCGCATGGTGTGGAACAAGGTGTTCCGCCGCTCGTTCTGGACCTCGCGCCACCTGGCCTTCGCGCTGCCGGCGTACGAGGACGCGCCGGTCATGTTGCGCGCGCACATCGAGGCCGCGGCGGTCGACGTCCTGCCGGAGGTCGTCTACCACTGGCGGATCCGCGAGGCCGGCGCGCCCTCGATCACCCAGCGGCGCCACGAGCCCGCGAACCTCGCCGCCTGTATGCGGATGGTGGTCGACACCTTCGCCGTCATCACGGAGCTGGCCGAGGACCTGATTCCCGCGTACGCGGACGACATGTGCCGCGGCGACATCCGGGACGCGCTCGACGGCCTGAAGCTGCATGACGAGCACGTCCTGGACGAGGCGCTGTCGCTGGCGCGGTCGTTCGTCGTACAGGTGCCCGCCGACGTCGTCAGGGCCCTGCCCGCCACGGACAGACGGCTGCTGGACCTCCTGGTCCGCGGCGAGCGGGCCGAGATCCGCCGGCTCGTGAACCCCGTCAACGAGACACCCCAGCACATCGCCGCCGACGCGGAGGAACCAGCACGGTGAACGACCTCGACTGGTCCGAACTCGACGACAAGGCGATCGCGGTCAGCCGCGTCCTCGCCGCCGACGCCGTCCAGCGGGCGGGCGGCGGCCACTCCGGCGCGGCGATGGCCCTCGCCCCCGCGACGTACCTCCTCTTCCAGCACCTGATGCGGCACGACCCTCAGGACCCGGCGTGGCTCGGCCGCGACCGGTTCGTCCTCTCGTGCGGACACACCAGCCTGGCGCTCTACGTCCAACTGATCCTCTCGGGCTACGAGTTGTCCGTCGAGGATCTCGCGCGGCTGCGGCAGTGGGGGTCACCGACGCCCTCGCATCCGGAGTACGGCCGCACACCCGGCGTCGAGATGACGACCGGGCCCCTCGGACAGGGCCTCGCGACGGCGGTCGGCATGGCGATGGCGGCGCGCAGGCAGCGCGGCCTGTTCGATCCGCAGAGCCCGCCCGGCCGCTCCGTGTTCGACCACACCGTCTGGGTCGTCGCGTCGGACGGCGACCTCCAGGAGGGGGTGGCCGCCGAGGCGTCCTCCCTCGCCGGCCACCAACGGCTCGGCGACCTCGTCCTCCTCTACGACGACAACCACATCTCCACCGAGGGCGACACCGATCTGGCGTTCAGCGAGGACGTGCTCGCGCGCTACGACGCCTACGGCTGGCACACGCAGCGGGTCCGGGACATCAACGACCTCCCGGCGCTGCACGGCGCGCTGACCGCGGCGCGCGACGAGAGGGACCGCCCCTCGATCGTCGCGCTCGAATCCGTCATCGCCTGGCCGGCGCCGAACGCCCGGGGCACCGCGGCATCGCACGGCGGGCCGCTGGGCGCCGACGAGGTGGCGGCGACCAAACGCCTGCTGGGACTCCCCGACGACCGGACCCTCCACGTCCCCGACGACGTCCTCCGGCACACCCGGCAACGCACCGAGCGGCGCCGGGAGGCCCGCGCGGACTGGAACGTCCGGTTCGACAAGTGGCGGGCCGGCGACCCCCGGGCCGCGGACCTCCTCGACCGCATGACGAACCGGGGCCTGCCGGACGGATGGTGGGCCGATCTCCCGGCCTTCCCGGCCGGAACGCGCATGGCGACCCGCGCGGCCTCCGGCGCGGTGCTCAACGCGCTCGCCCCGACGCTGCCCGAGCTGTGGGGCGGCTCCGCCGACCTCGGCGGGAACAACTGCACCGTGATCCACGGCGCCGACAGCTTCCTGCCCGAGCCCAGGGGCGGCTCGCCCTACGGCCGCAACCTGCACTTCGGCGTCCGCGAGCACGCCATGGGCGCGATCCTCAACGGCCTCGCGCTCTACGGGTTCCGGCCCTACGGGGGTACGTTCCTCGTCTTCTCGGACTACATGCGCCCGGCGGTGCGACTCGCGGCCCTGATGGGACTGCCGGTGACCTACGTCTGGTCGCACGATTCGATCGGCCTCGGCGAGGACGGCCCCACGCACCAGCCCGTCGAACACCTGGCCGCGTTGCGCGCGATCCCCGGGCTCGACGTGGTGCGCCCGGCGGACGCGAACGAGACCGTGGCCGCGTGGCGCGCCATGCTCGGACACGACGACCGTCCCGCCGGCCTGCTCCTGTCGCGGCAGGACCTGCCGGTGCTCGACGGGACCGCCGACGCCCAGGTCGCCAGGGGCGGTTACGTGCTCGTGGAGTCCTCGGCGCCGACGCCCCGGGTCATCCTGATCGGCACCGGATCCGAGGTGCAGCTCGCGGTACGGGCGGCCGAGCGGCTCGAAGCGATGGCGATCGCGACCCGGGTGGTGTCGATGCCGTGTGTGGAGTGGTTCGCCGAGCAGGACCCCGCCTACCGCCGCGGCGTCCTGCCGCCCGACGTCCGCGCACGGGTCTCGGTGGAGGCCGGAATCGCCCTCGGCTGGCGTGACTTCGTCGGTGAGCACGGGGAGATCGTCGCGCTGTCGCACTACGGCGCCAGCGCACCCTACGACGTCCTCTACGAGAAGTTCGGCCTCACCGTGGACCGGGTCGTGGCCTGCGCCCGGATCAGCCTCGCGAGAGCGGAGGCGGACGCGGGTTCCTGATCAGTCCGGCCCGGTGCGGTTCACCGGATCACCGGCTCACCGCCCGGGACGCCTGCTGCTTCGACTTCAGCAGCGACATCGTCGCGTCGACGACGTTCGCCCGGCCCGGTATGCACAGTTCCGCTCCGCGCTCCAGCGCGTCCACCGCGACGGCCGCCACCTCGTCGGCGGACTTCCACATGATCGCCGGGACCGCCGCGACCTCCTCGTCGGTGAATCCCGCGCGCCGGTCGAAATCGGTGGGCACCGGGCCGGGGCACAGCGCGGTCACGGTCACCGCGGATTCCGCGAGTTCGAGCCCGAGCGTACGGGTGAAGGACAGCACGAACGCCTTCGATGCCGCGTAAGTGCCCTGTCCGCCCATGGGTTTGAACGCCGCCGTCGAGGCGATGTTGAGGATCGCGCCGGAATTCCGGGCGACCATTCCGTCGACGAATGTGCGGCACAGCTCCACGACGCTGACCACGTTCAGCTCCATGTGCGCGAGCTCCGCGTCGAGATCGCACTCCGCGATGCTGCCGCGGGTGGCCGCACCGGCGCCGTTGACCAGTATGTCGACGTCCAGCCCGGTCCGCCCGACGCGCGCCGCGAGCTCCGCCCGCTCCGCCCGGCTGGTGAGGTCGGCTTCGACGGTCTCGACCCGGACACCGTGCACTCTCAACTCCTCGGCGACGCGCCGCAATCTGTCGCCGTCGCGCGCCACCAAGGTGGTGCCATGCCCGCGCGACGCGAGCACGCGCGCCATGGCCGCGCCGATGCCCGACGACGCTCCGGTGATCAGCGCGGTCCCGCGCGGAGACGGTGGTGGAAGCGACATGACACCCAACCCATCGTGACGGCCCGACAAGCACTGCGAACGCGCGACACCATCGACGACTGATCGACGACCACTGGAACGGGAGAACAACGCCCAGCCGATACTGCCATCGAATCCCCGCACCGCATAGGGGACTTGGATCTCACGAAAGTGGACTAGTGAGACACCAGGCTGCTGCCGCCGCGCTCACGGGTCAGTGCTGGGTGTCCGCCGACCAGAGCGTGGTGTCCTGGTAGACCACGCTGACGTTTCCGTCGGTGCTGAAGTAGAGGTAGGCGCCGTCGTGGCCGGAGGTGACGGTGCTCCAGACGCCCCAGGTGTCCTTGTCGTAGACGACGAGGTTGCCGTCGGCCTGCATGATGGCGCGGTAGCCGGTGCCCGCGGTGCCCGAGGACCAGCGCCGGTGGTGGTCCTCGTCGTAGATGACGAGGTTGCCGTCGGTCTGCATCGTCATGGTGGTCCGGTTGGTCTGCCAGGACTCGCCCGGCATCAACTGCTGGTCACGTCGTACGGTCAACGTCGTCCATCGGGGCGAGGCCGATGCCGTCTCGCTCGGGTCCGGGGCCGCTGCCTTCCCCGTAGGGGCCGTCGTCTTCTTCGTCCCGGTGCCGAGTCCGGCCGTAGGGCTTGATGAAGGCGAGGCGGACGCCGCGCGTGGAGCCGACGAAGACGCTGCGGGGGGCTGTGATGCCGAGGCCGCGATGGTCGGGTACGGCTCGGTGATCGCTGTGCTGCCCGCCGCCGCGCGGGGCTCCGCGTCGGCGGCGGCGTCCGGTCCGAGGGCCGCGCGGGTGGCCAGCCCCGCGGTCACGAGGACGGCGGTCCCGGCGAGGACGGCTCCCGCTCTCCGCACGCCGGTGAACAGGCGGCTGCGGTGGGTCGTGGCGCCGGCGGCCGAGAGCGCGTCGGCGAACTCGGCGGCATCCGCCCAGCGCCGCTCCCGCTCGGGCTCCAGGGCGCGCCGCGTCACGCGCCGGACCGCCGACGGCACGCGGGGGCGCGGCGGCCCCGGCCAGTCGAGCGGTTCCGTCGAGTCCGGCAGGCCCCCGGTCAGCAGCTCGTAGGTGAGTACGCCCAGGCCGTAGACGTCGGCCCGCTCGTCGACGTCGACCAAGCGGTCCTCCGGGACCTGCTCCGGAGCCATGTAACCGGGCGATCCCACGCCCTGCGTCAGTCCCGAGGCGCGCGCCAGGCTCTTGGCCAGGCCGAGATCCGCCACCAGCAGCCGCTCGCCGCCGCCCGACACCGTCTGGAGCAGGATGTTGGACGGCTTGACGTCACGGTGGACGATGCCGGCCGCGTGCAGATCGGCCACGCCCCGTGCGGCCTGCACCGCGAACCGCACCGCCTGCTCGACGGTGAGCGGCCCCTGGGCCAGCCGCTCGGCCAGCGTGCCGCCGTCGGCGTAGGTCATGACGAAGTACGGTCGCCCGTCCGGCAGTTCACCGATGTCGTGCACCTGGACCACGCGGTCCGACGCGGCCTGGCGCAGCAGCCGGGCCTCGTCCAGGAAGCGCTCCCGCAGGTCCGGCCGGTGAACCCACTTCTCCGCCATGACCTTCACCGCGATCGGGGCTTCGAGCAGGTCGTCGTAGGCGAGCCAGACCATGCCGAAGCCTCCGCAGCCCAGGAGGCGCTGCAGGCGGTGACGTCCGACGGTGACGAGTGGTGACATGAGGGCGGAACTCCAGCGCAGTTGCCGTTCGACATTCGACCGGACCGGACCGGGAGGTGGCGGGCCCGGCGCCCGGCCGCCTCCGCCGTGTCAGTGTCGACGCCTCACATGGCCGGGCACAACGTGCACAGGACCAACACGATCACCGTTCTTTGGGCACCGGCACAACGGCCCCGCCGACCCCGCTGCCCAGCGTCAGTCCGGGCCCGGGCCGAGCATGCGGCGCGAGAGCTCGGCGAACTGGAGCAGTTCGGGCATGGTGCGGTGCTTGGAGTAGGCGAGGGCGACCATGCGCGGAGCGACGCCCTCCAGCGTCAGGTAGACCACGTCGTCACGGTGGTAGAAGCCGGCCATGCCGGCCGGCATGACATAGCACCCGGACCCGAGGGCGACGGCCTGCAGGCACTCCTCGATCGTCGCCGGGAACCGTCCGGTCTCCCCGGCCGACGGCACGGGATCACGCGGGACCCGCCCCCGCCATTCGGGCACGTCTCGTACGTCCTGCAGCAGGGTCATGTCGTGCAGGTCCTCGACGTGCACCGCCTTGCGGTCCGCGAACGGATGCTCGCCGGCCAGCGCCACCACACGGGGCTCGGGGAAGAGGGGGACCACCTCGAACATGCCCTCGGGCAGCGGCAGTCGGACGTAGCAGACGTCGACGCGCCCGTCGAGCAGGTAGTCGACCTGGTCGGTGATCGAGGTGTGGACGACATCGATGTCGAGTTGCGGTGCCATCCGGGCGAACTCCCGCACGATGGGGGTGACGATGACGCCCGGCATGAAGCCGATGGTGAACTGGTTCACCTCCCGGCCCGCCGTCCGCACCCGCTGCTGCACCGCCTGCGCCATCGCCAGCAGCGGGCGGGCGTCCTCCAGCAACTGGTGTCCCGCCCGCGTCAGCGCGGTGCCGTGCCGGTCGCGGTGGAAGAGGACCACGTCCAGGTCCTCCTCCAGTGCCCGGATCTGACGGCTGAGCGCCGGCTGGGTCATGTAGAGCCGGCTCGCCGCCCGCACGAAGCTGCACTCCTCCGCCACGGCCACGAAGTAGCGAACCCTGCGTAATTCGAGGTCCATGAGGGGCATCGTAGCCACACCCATCACGGCATATGCCGGAACGGCCTCGGAATCGAACAGATAGGCATTGGCGCGGTCCCCCGCGGCCGGTCCACCATGGCCGGACCGAGGGGAGACGCCGTAACGCCCGTCGATGTCACAGCAGTTGCGCGGGACGCGAAAGGAATCACGACCATGGCAGCGCCCCGACGCCCACGTCTCTCCCCGGTCCGCGCCCTTCCGTCATGACCGGCAGATCCGAGCGCGCCGCCGCGGCGGCACTGCGCGCTGTCCTCGAACGTACCGACGTCGACGCCGTGGCCCGGCGCATGGAACGCCTGCTCCGCCACTCGCCCGAATGCGTGCGCTGGGCGCGCGACTGCGGGACCTCCGCTCTGCGTCGGCACGCCGGTCTGCTCCTGCACTGGATGGCGAGGGGCACGCCGCCGGACTCGTACGCCCTGTCCGAGCTGTACGAACGGGCGCGGGAGTGCGCCGCCGCCGGACAGCCGCTGGACGGCGGCCTCCTCTTCCACCGGCGGGCCGCGCGCGTCTTCTGGGACGCCGTGCTCGGCCTGGCCACTGAGGAGGAACGCGTACACCTGGACGGCTGGAACGGCCAGGGGCAGCGGCACCTCGACAGCTACCTCGACATGGTCGTCCGGATGTTCACGCGGGCCTACGCCGACCACGCCGACCTGCCGTCCGCACAGGGCGACCGCCGGGCGTCCACCCTCTTCGACCGTCTCTGCGCCCAGCTGCCCCTCACGGTGGAGGACCAGGAGCGGGCCGCCCGGCTCGGCTTCGATCCGGCGGTTCCGTACGTGCCGTTCGTCGTGCTCCTCGACACGTCCGCCCCTGCCGAGCGCGCCGGCCTGGCGGCCCGCCTGCGCTCCGCCGGAGCCCTGGCCTTCGTCGAGGACGTCCGCGTCACCGGACTCACCGGCCCCGCGTTCGACTGGTCCGCGTTCCTGGCCGACCGGCGCCTGACCCTGGCAGAGGGCCTGCCGACCGGGCGGACCGGCCTTCAGGCCGCCGTGGACAATCTGCGTCTGCTGGTCGCCGTCGCCTCGCGGTCCCCTCGGCGTGGACGGGTCCGGGTCGAGGATTTCCTGCCCCAGCTGCTCCTGGCGCGCTCTCCCGAACTGGCCGACGCGGTGGCCGACCGGGTCTTCGGTCCGCTGACCGGCGGGGACCGCGGGGAACTGACGGCCACTCTCGTCTGTCTGGCCGAGAACGAGTTCGACAGCGCTTCCACCACGGCCGCGCTGCATCTGCACCGCAACACCCTGCTGTACCGGATCAGACAGATCGAGAAGCTCACGGGTCTCGACCTGCGACGGCACGGCGATCGCACGCTGGTGTGGCTCGCGGCCGGCTGGGCGCGGGTCTCCTCGGCGACGGGCACGTTCCGCATGCCGACGTGACCGGACGGTTCCCCACGGCCCCTCATCGCGGGACTGCGGTTGCGCTTTCCGGCTGCTCGGCAAGAAGCCAGAGGCAGGAGAGGGTTCCGCCGATCGCGCCGGCCCACAGCACCGCGGGGATTCCCGCCGTCGCCGCGATGAGGGCGCCGGCGACCGAGCCCAGCGGACGGAGGCCGAAACTCACGGTCTGGTACGCGCCCCGGGTCTGCGACCGCAGGTGCGCGGGCACCACCAGCGCGAACACCGAGCCGACCGAGATGTCCTGGACGGACTCACCGACGGCGGGGATCACGAGGAGCGGAGCGTGCGAGAGCACGCACCCGACCAGGAGCATCCGGCCCAGACCGATGCGGCGGGCGAGCCGGGATGCCAGGGCCGCACCGGCGAGTCCGCCGATGGCCTGCACGGTGAACACGAACCCGATGAAGTTGCCGGTGGCGGTGACCGCGAGGGCCGTCCTGATCAGAGGACTGCGCCGGATGAAGGCCGGCCCCGGCCGACGGTCGCGGCTCCCCGGGGAACAGGCCTGGTGGAGACGCTCGACCGGGCGGAGCCGCAGGAGGAACCGGGCGGCCGTCACGGCGGTGGCCGCGTCCACCCCGACCGCCGCCGGTACACCGGCGAGTTGGACCAGAAGTCCACCGATGGCGGGTCCGGCCAGGATCGCGACGGTCTGGCCCGGGTAGGAGGCCGCCTGTCCGGCCACGTAGAGCTCGGACGGCAGGGTGGTGGCGAACAGGCCGCTCTCGCTGACGTTCGACAGCACCGAGCACAGGCCGATGACGGCCAGGAACAGGCTCGGGAGCCAGATCACGGCGGACAGGACGGCACTCTGGACGGCGTCGGCGCCCAGGACCTGGATCGCGGCCGGCGGCAGGGCCACCGAGCGCAGCGGCGCCGGCACCGAAGGACGTGTGGCCCGCACGATGATGGGTCCTGTTTCTCGCGATGACGGACAGGGCGTGGAATGTGGAGGATGGGCATCGGCTTTTCAGAGGACCAGGTAGAGAATGAGCAGCGTGGCGCCCGTGGCCACGACGTAGACCTCGAAAGCGCCGCGGAGGGCTGCCGGGGCGTCGCGCAACTCCATGAAGTGCAGGCCGACCAGGCGTACCTTGATCAGCGCGATCGCCACGACCGCGCAGCCGACCAGAGTCGACGTGCTGTCCTCTATGCCCAGCAGCCAACTCGACAGCGTGGCCAGGACGAGTACCGGAAAGACCCACATGTCTCACGCCACCAGGTAGAAGAGCGGGAAGAGGAGGAGCCAGAGCAGGTCCACCATGTGCCAGTACGCGGCCGCCCCCTCGGCGACCAGCAGGCGGCCCCGGCTCGGAGCCGGCCGACGGGACAGGACGATGAGGACCGTCAACGCGCCGATGCCGATCGCGAGATGGGCCAGGTGGATGCCGGTGAACACGAAGTAGTACATGAAGAATTCGTTGCTGCCCGGTGTGTGTCCGTCCCGTATCACGAGCGCGTATTCGCAGCCCTTGACGACGGCGAACCCGAGCGCACACAGCAGCGCCCACGGCAGTGTCCGTGCCGGCCCGCCGCCTCGCAGCTGCCGCAGCCCGCGGGCCACCAGCGCGGACGCGGTCAGCAGGAGCAGGGTGTTCAGGAGTCCGAGGTCCGGATGGAGGGCCTGCTGAGAGGCCCGGAACATCCTCGGGTGCCGGCCGTGCAGGACCGCGACGAACCCGAAGAACACCGAGAACATGATCATGTCGCCGAGGAGGAAGACCCAGAGACCGGGCTCGCCGGGGATGTGGCGCTGGCGCTCGGGTGCCGGGTGCTCGGCCGCGGTGACGGTCATACGGCGGGCTCGAGGACGGCAGGGGCACGGTCGTCGTCCATCCGGGCCGCGGCCCGCACCAACAGGTACGTCATGACGAGGAACCAGGCGCCGAAGGCGCCGGCCGCGACCCAGAACGAGAGGACGCCGTTCCAGGCGAAGGGGCCGGTCTTGAAGAAGGTCAGCAGGATGCTGGGCAGGAAGAGGAAGGCCATCCAGAAGTTCAGGTACGCCGACCAGCGGGGCAGCAGCGGTGTGGAGCGCTTGTCGGCCAGGATCGCCACTCCGACGACGACGGCCTGCCCGATCGCCGGAAAGGCGTTCATGACCAGAGTGATCCAGCCCAGGTCGTTGAGCGCCATCGTGATGTCGGGCGAGCGGTCCGGCCGGTAGGCCGTCGCGGTGAAGATCAGGACCGGTACGAAGATCGCGGCCACGTTCGCGGCGCCGCAGACGAGTTGTACGGCGGCCAGCGGCGCGAGCCGTGCGTCGATACGCCGGATCAGGCTCGCCAGCGCCGCGACGAAGGGCGCGGTCACCACCGCGCCGACGAGCATGATCACGAGTCCGGCGCGGATCGAGTTGGCGTGGTCCGTATAGAAAGCCGCCACCCGCTCCGCCGACCAGCTCGGTGCCATCGGCGGTATCCAGTGGGCGGTCAACAGGGCGGCGAAGAACAGCGCGATGAAAAGGTAACCGAAGCTCGCGCAGACGATCTGGATTCGGCGGGACATTGAGGGACCTTCTGTGAGAGATGAGAGCAGGGCAGAGCGATGGAAAGGTTCGTTTCTACGAATCAGGTGGGCCGCTGCGGTATCAGCGCACTTTGCGTGCGCGTGACGGGGCCGACGAGGGGCGTGCATTACCGGGCAAGCCGCGGGGCAGCTTGCAGGTGAGTGCGTGGATCAGCGCGCCGACGAGCGTTTCGTCGACCATGCGCCACAAGAACTTCACTGTCACCGTTCCTTCGTGTTCGGGGGCCGCTGTGCTCAGGGCCGTCGCGCATCGCGTCGGACGGCTTCGGCAGCCCGTTCGGCGACGGCCAGGACCGTCGCGTTGACCCCGGTGTTGGGGATGGAGGGCATGACCGACGCGTCCGCGACACGCAGACCGTCGACGCCGTGCACGCGCAGCTCCGGGTCGACGACGGCGAGGTCGTCCATCCCGATCCGGCACGTGCCGACGGGGTTGTGGAAGGTCGCCGCGTTCCTGCGGACGTAGGTGACGAGGTCGTACGACTGTCCCGGCGCGGTCTCCCGGGCACCCCACTGGCGCCAGGCGGGCATACGGCCGACCTCGCGCGCGATGCCGAGGGCCGCGAGCATGGCGGACACGTCGCCGCTGTCGGCGAGGTAGTTCGGGTCGACCAACGGCAGCCGGCCCGGGTTCGGGCTCCTGAGCCGCACGGTTCCCCGGCTCGCGGGCGCCGTGTGGGCGAAGGCGACCGTGTGGCCGTACTCGGGCGTCCCGACGTCCGTGATGTCCGCCGGAGCGTCGAGCAGCATCAGCTGTACGTCCGGAACGGCCGACGCGCCACTGTGCACCAGGGCGCCGACCGTGCTGAAGCCATGGCTGGTGGTCAGTTGCCGCTCCGCCTCGTAGACCACGGCGCACTGCAGGTGGTCGTGGAGATTGGCGCCGACGCCGGGGAGGTCGGCCAGCACCGGGACGCCGACGTCACGCAGGTGGGCCGCGGGGCCGATACCGGAGAGCAGCAGCAGGTGCGCGGAGCCCACCGTCCCGGCCGTCACGATCACCTCGTGACGCGCCGTGGCACGTTCCACCGTGCCGAAGGACGTGTACTCCACGCCGGTGCAGCGTCCGCGCTCGATCAGCAGGCGGCTCGCGCCCGCCTCCGTGGCCAGGTGCAGGTTGGGCCGGTCGAGCACCGGGAGGAGATAGGCGTCCGCGGCGCTCTGCCTGCGGCCGCCCGCCCCCGCCAGGTCGCACCAGAAGGCGCCGTGCCGGCGCTGACCGTTGATGTCGTCGGTGAGCTCGTGACCGGCCTCGGTGAGTGCGTCGAGGAAGGTGAACGACCCGGCGTCGAGCCGCGTCGTCGGCGCCGCCCATACCGGCCCGACGACTCCGCGCAGGGCGGGGTCGCGGCCCATCGCCGTCTCCGTCCGGCGAAAGTACGGCAGCAGTTCGGCGTGACTCCAGCCCTTCGCGCCGCCGTCCGCCCACCCGTCGTAGACGGCGGGATGTCCGCGCACGTGCATCATCGCGTTGATCGCGCTCGATCCTCCGAGGACCCGTCCGCTGGGCCAGTGGTGGCTGCGTGACAGCGTGCCGGGCTGCGGCGCCGTCCACCGTGACCAGAGGATCTCCTTGGCCGCGATGAGCGGGAACCCGACCGGACGGTGCATGGCCGGCGGACCGATCGCCGCGCCCGCCTCCACGAGGAGCACCTCCGCCGCCGCGTCCTCGGACAGCCGCGCGGCGAGGACACAGCCCGCTGTCCCGCCACCGACGACCACATAGTCGTAGACGGTCATCTCTTCCCGTCTTCCGCCCGGTGGGCGGGCAAGCCGAGGGAGCCGTTGTGACACATCGTCAAAACCTTTTCTGCCAGGTCGATTTCGTTCTGGCACTGAGCTTCGCGGGCCACGGCTCGGCACGCCAATGCCGATTTCCCGGAGGGCCATGCCGGTCGGACATGACGCCAGGACGGCGCGGTTCTGCCGTCCGCTTCTAGGCCGAACCGAGCGCCGCGATCACGATCCTGGCGAACTGGTCGATGGACGGCATCTTCCGGTTCCTGGCGTAGGCCAGCGCCACCATGCGCGGGGCTACCCCCGTGAGCTGGACGTAGCGGATGTCGGGACGACGGTAGAAATCGGCGAGGCCCGCCGGGACGACGATGAACCCGGTGCCGGACGCGACGGCCTCCAGGCTCTCCTCGATCGAGGTGGGCCGGTCGTCCTCCGGACGGTTGCGCGACGCCGCGGCGTCGAAGCCGGTGCCACGCCACTCCGGTACGTCAGCGGGGTCCTGCAGCAGGCGGTACGGCGTCAGCTCCGTGATGTGGACGGTCTGCGCCCGCGCCAGCGGATGTTCGTCGGAGAGCGCCGCGACGCGCGGTTCGGGGAAGAGGGGAACGATCTCGAAGGTGTCGACCGGCAGCGGCAGCCGGACGAAGCAGACGTCGACGCGACCGTCGAGCAGGTACTCGACCTGGTCGGTGGGTGCCGTGTGCAGCACCTGCACAGTGACCTCGGGGGCCAGCGCCCGGAACCGTCTGACGATCGGGGTGACTATGACTCCCGGCATGAAGCCGATGGTGAAGTGGTGCCCCTCGCGGCCCGCGAGACGGACTCGCCGCTGCAGGGCCAGCGACGCGGCGAGCAGCGGCCGTGCGTCCTCCAACAGCTGACCGCCGGCCGGTGTGAGCGCCGTACCCAGAGGGCCACGCTGGAGCAACGACGCTCCAAGATCGTCCTCAAGGGCACGGATCTGTCGGCTCAGCGCGGGCTGCGTCATCTTCAGCCGCTCGGCACCCCGCACAAAACTGAGCTCTTCGGCAACCGTCACGAAATAGCGGAGACGTCGGAGGTCGATATCCATGGCGCCATGTTAGCCACGGAATTTTTCCTGTCGAACGGCGATCCGGGAAATCACCCCGGGCTTTGGTGATGCCCAATCGGCATGGCTTCTGCGCGAATCGGCATTGGCGTCGTCGGGCGTCCGTGACCATGATTGAGCCCGCCCGGATATGTTCTGCTCACGGCCGATGAATTCAGCACTCGGCGGACTCCCGAGGCTCATGCCGGGTCGACATGGAAAGAGGCGGGATTGGCATTAGCCTTCCGCCGGAGCGGCCGCCATAGTCGATTCTGCGAAGCGCCGCGGGCCGCAACAAATACGGTTTCCGTATCCGCGCGGTCCACGCCGCTTCCCTGCCGATTCGGATCGAAAACCCGAGAGGAACAACACCCCATGAATTCCACCGCTCGAATCAAGACGCTGGCGGCTGCCGGACTGGTGAGCGGCGCGGTCGTGGCCTCGCTGGCCGTGACGACCGCGAGCGCCGTCACGGACACGGCGAACGACCACGCGGCCACCTCGCAGCCGGCGCACCGCGCGAAGCCGACCGTGGTCCTGGTCCACGGCGCGTTCGCCGACTCCTCCAGCTGGAGCAGCGAGATCGGATACCTGCGGCGCCACGGCTACCCGGTCCTCGCGATCGACACCCCGCTGCGCGGCCTCGCCTTCGACAGCGCCTACGTCGAGGCACAGGTCAAGGCCGTCGAGGGTCCCGTCGTACTGGTCGGCCACTCCTACGCGGGCGAGGTCGTCAGCCAGGTCGCCGCGAAGACGTCGAAGGTCAGGGCCCTCGTGTACGTGGCGGCTCTCATCCCGAAGGCGGGAGAAACCGCCGGCTCCCTGATCGGACAGTTCCCGGGGTCGCAGCTCGTCGCGCAGAACTTCCGAACCGTTCCGCTGCCCGACGGTGACACCGACGTGTACCTGAAGGCCGACAAGTTCGGGACCGTGTACGGCAACGGGCTGTCGAAGTCGGCCCTCTCCGCCGCCTCGGTGACGCAGGAGCCGGTCGCCCTGTCGGCGTTCACCGACAAGGCCACGGTGAATCCGCCGGCGAAGACGCCGAAGTGGGCGGTCATATCGACCGAGGACCACGCCGTCCCGACGGCCGCCCAGAAGTTCGGGGCCGAGCGAGTGGGCGCCCACATCACCTACACCCGCTCGGGCCATGACGTTCCGGCGATCAGCCCGGAAGCGGTCAACCGTGCCATCGTCGCGGCGGCGAACTCGGCGCACTGACCGATCCCGGTGGGGCTACGGCCGGAGCCGGGGAGCGGAGCCCCTCCAGGAGGCGACCAGGAGGCGCCGCCCGGTACAGGCAGCTGATGCGTCCCGCGCGCTGGCCCCGAGGACCGTGTGGAACAGGCGCATGCACCGCATGTCACGGTGACCGAAGCAGACAGCCGGCGGCCACGGGCACGGCCCAGCAGCCTCGGCAGTGACCGGTCGACGACGTCCGGATCGCGCAGGGGGGCACGTCCGGCCGGGGTGCCCCCGTAGACGGCGAGACCCGCCAACTCCCGGACCACGCGCTGCCGGTCCGTCTCCCCGTAGGTCGCCGAGGAGTTCGAGCACCGCCCCGCCCGCCGAAGGGGAAGGGCGTGTGGTCGCGGTGGGTCACCGTGTCGACGACCGCGCTGAGCGCACCGATGACCTCGGTGACCACGGCCGCGGTCGGGAACCGCGCGCTGCCCGCGAAGAAGGCATGCTCGGTGAAGTGCGCGCACTCGGGTTGCCCCGGCGGTTCGTCGCGGATCCCGCCGTGCGGACCTGTCCGGACGGAGCACGCTCGGTGGCCCTGCACCGTCCGGGCAGCGGGCTGGATGCGATCACCCGCTGGGCTCTTTCGGTCAGCGGGAGTCGTTGTCGCGGCGCAGTGTTCGGGCGCACCAGCCGATGAAGGTCGCGTTGGTCAGGGCGCCGAGGGCGAGGGCGAGGATCAGCATGGGGGTGCCGTCGGGGAGGGCCAGGAAGACGAGGCTGAGCGGGGCCGTGGCGAGGAGGGGGATGACGCCCGCCATGGACTCGTCCGTGGTGTCGGTGGCGGTCACGACCACCGCCCAGATCGTGAGGGCGGCGCAGAGGGCCAGGTAGACGAGGGCGGCGGGGGTGGTGAGCGCCTTGCGCAGAGCTGTCACGGGTGAGGTCCTTGGGTGGGGGACAGAGGTCGTCAGAGGTGCAGGCCCGGCGGGTGGGGGTGGGCCAGGCCGAGGTCGTAGGCGAGGATCGTCGCCTGGACACGGTCGCGCAGGCCGAGTTTGCGGAGGATGGCGTTCACGTGGGATTTCACCGTGCCCACGGTGATGCCGAGTTCCGCGGCGATCTCCGTGTTGTTGAGGCCGGCCGCGACCAGGGCGAGGACGCCGCGTTGGCTCGCGGTCAGGGTGTCCAGTTCGCGCGGGGGCCTGCCCGGAGCGGAAACCGGCGCCCGTGCCGGAGGCGTAGTGGCCGATGAGGCGGCGGGTCGCGGACGGGGCGAGCACGCTCTCACCGGTGGCCACCACCCGGATGCCCTGCAGCAGTTCGGACGGCTGTACGTCCTTGAGGAGGAAACCGGAGGCGCCGGCGCGCAGCGCGTCGAAGACGTACGCGTCGAGGTCGAAGGTGGTCAGGACGAGGACCCGCGGCGCGTTCTCGCGGCCGGTGATGATCCGGGTCGCGGCGATGCCGTCCAGTTCGGGCATGCGTACGTCCATCACGACCACGTCGGGGGCCAGTTCCTCGGCGAGACGTACCGCGGCGGCCCCGTCGGCCGCCTCACCGACGACCGTCATGTCCTCCTCGGCGTCGATCACGGCGGCGAAACCCGCCCGTACGACGCCCTGGTCGTCGACGACCAGCACCTTGAGGCTCATAGCTCTTCCTCCGCAGGCTTCGCGAGCGGCAGCCGGAGCCGGACCTCGTCGGGCGCGCTCGTGGTGGACACGGTGCCGCCGAGCGGTGCGACCCGTGCGGTCAGCCGGTCCCGTACGGCGGTCCCCCGCACCCCGGTGGCGGTGATCGTCAACGTACCGCCCTCCGCGTCGAGTCGGAGCAGCGCCGGGTCCTCGCCGCCGGTCGTGAGCAGGGTCTCGGCGGCGTGGTAGGCGGCCAGGTCCACGGCGATGGGGAGCCGTTCCGGGACGCGGTCGGTCAGCCGTATCTCCACCTCGCGGCCCGTCGCCCGGCACTGGTGGGCGAGCAGGTCGAGGGCCTGGAGGGTGGGCTGCGGGCGCAGTTCGGGATCGGCGTCGGCCTCCCGGACCGTGTCCAGCAGGGCCCGCATCGCCGCCAGCGCCTCGCGGGCGCGGTCCGCCGTCACCTCAAGGCGGCCCGCCTCCGCCACCGCGACCATGTCGGCGGTCCGCGACAACACGGTGGTCTCCAGGCCGGTGGCGATACGGCGACGCTCGGCCCACGCCTCCCGCACGGCCTCCTCGGTCCAGGCGGCGAGCCGCGCGTCGCGGACGCCGTGCGCAGCCCGGTCACGCCGCCCCCGCAGGGCCCCGGCCCAGTGCGCGGCGGCGATCACGAGGGCCGCGCCGGCGGTCGCCGCCACAACTACCGCCCAGACAGGGGTGGTTGTACCGCGGTGCAGTACGGCGACGGTGAGGGCGGTCGCGTGGACGGCCGCGGCGGCGAGGGGGAGGGTGGGGAGACGGCGGGGCGTCCCGTGCGGGAGGGCGGGGAGACGGCGGCGCGTGCCGTGGTCCCCGTGCGGGAGGACTTCGGGCGGGGACGAGGCGGCGGAACTGCCGGCCGTATCCACCCGGTTGGCCTCCGCACCGTCCCGCCCCGCGGCCCCGGCCGCCCCCACGGCCACCGCAACCCCCGTCCCGAACAGGCTCAGCGCGGGTGGGAGCGCCGCGGGCCCGCCGTAGTCGCCCACCGCCATCGCCACCGGCCACAGCAGCGCCGACCCGAGCAGCACGCCGTACGACATGCGCGGTGCTCGGCGTAGCCACAGCAGCGCCACCGCCTGGGCCGCCGCGAGCAGCGCGAAGAGGACCCCGGCCGACACCTGCGGTCCGGCGGACATGTCGTCCGTGCGGATCACCAGGGCCGGGAGGAGGGGTTGCGTGATCAGGCCCACCGCTGCCGCGACTTGCGCCAGCCGGTAGCCGCGGGGGAGTGACGCGTCCACCGAGGCGGTGGTACGGCCGGGGAGGGCCGCCCGTACTTCCCAACCGCCGTCCGCCGTAGGGCCGGTGGCCAGGGTGCCCCCCAACTCGCGGGCCCGGGACCGCAGGAAGCCCTGGCCGCGGCCGCCGCCGAGGTCCGCGCCGTGGGCCACCGTGCCCGCCGGCGGCGGCCCGCTGGTGATCACGACGTCCGTGCGGGTGTCGCCGTAGCGGCACAGCACCGTCGTGGGCGCCCCGGGCGCGTACCGGGCCACGTTGGTCAGCGCCTCGCGCACGATGCCGTACGCCGCGTCCGCGAGCGCGCCCTCGGGCAGCGGGTCGATCTCGCAGCCGATCCTCTGGTCCAGCCGCCGGAAACCGGCGACCAGGGACAGCAACCGCTCCTCGGGGGACGGGAGTTCCTCCCGCGACGGGGCCGGTGCGCGTACGGCGCTCAGCGCGCGGGTGACCTCGCGGCCGGTGTCGGCGGCGAACTCCAGTGCCTCGGCGGCGAGTTCGGGGCGCCGCTCGCGCAGGCCGAGGGCGGCACCGGCGGTGACCACCACGGCCGTCAGATGGTGGGCGCTGACGTCGTGCAACTCCCTTTCCATACGGCGCCGTTCGACCGCCGGGAGCCGGTGGCGCTCGGCCTCGGCCCGTTTCAGGCGGGCCTCGGCGGCCTGTCGGGCGCGACGCCGACGCCGTACCACCGCACCGGCGCCGCACGCGGTGGCGTACAACAGGGCCGTCAGGACGAGGTCGAGACCGTCGCGGTCGCTGAGGCCGTGCAGGGTGACGCCCTGGAGCAGCTGCCAGAGGGCGAGGGCCACCGTGCTCAACACGGCGGTGAACGCGTCCCGTTCGGTCGCCACGGTGAAGAGCGCGAGCGCGACGCCCACCGTGCCGAGCACCGCCGTCGCGCCGGCGGGCAGCGGTCCGGCGCCCAGCGCGCAGGCGACGGCGACCACGACCAGGGCGGTCACCGGGCGGGTCCGGCGCAGGGCGAGCGCGGCCGCGACCAGGCCGGCGACCAGGGCCGCCACGAGCAGGGCGGAGGCGCGCGGGACGGAACCGCGGACCAGGTCCGCGCCGGGCCACAGCATCGCCTGGGCGCAGATCAGCAGGGCCGGGAGCAGCCGGTCGTCCTGGGTTCGGTTCGTGAAGGTCATAGCAGGTCAAGGCTAGGGCGGGGGAGGGGCGCACCGACTCCCGCCGGAGTCGGATTCCGGTCTCTAACCGGGGTTGCAGACGGGCGGAGAACGGACCGGGGGCGGACCGAGGGCGGACTGAGGGCGGACGCCCGGCGGGTGCTCTCTATCCCTGGTTCGACGCGGCAATCGTTCTGCGGCCCGAGGACTCGGCGAGGGGGCCCGCCATAGGCTCGATCACATCGAGAGGGCGGGGCAACACCGCCTCTCGCAGCGGTACTTCACCGCGATGTCTCTCAACAACACACTCATCACGGGGGTCTCCCATGTCCAAGCGCATCGTCGTCTCGTCCGTCGTCGCCGTCGCCGCTGTCGGCGCCATCACCGCCGGTGGGCTCGCCATCGCGTCCGCCGCCACGGAGTTGACCGTGGCGAAGAGCTCGGCCCGCTACACCGCACCGTCCGGCGGCTTCGAGGGCTCGGTCACCCTCACCGCGGACGTGAGCGACGACTCCGGTGCCCGCGGCCTCAAGGTCCTTGCCTGGCCCGTGAGTTCGAAGCTCGACCCGACCGAGGCGGAGCTGCGGTCCGCGGAGAGCGCCACGTGCGAGAGCGTGTCGGACGAGACGGCGCGCTGCACCTACACCGTGAAGTTCAGCAAGGAGGAGGCCGCCGAGCTGGCCGGGGGTACCTGGCAGGTCTCCGTGCTGGCGACGGCGGAGGACGGCGACACGAAGTTCCTGCCGGACGCCACGACGTTCGAGGTCCGCAACTGAGGCGTGTCGTCGCCGGGTTGTGCCGGGCGTCGTCCGCCGCGCCCTGTTTACCGGTCCGCTGCCCTGCGTCCTCGATTCCGGTGCGGTTGACGTCCGGACATGAGGCGACACAAGCGCATCGGGACGAGCCGGGCCAGGGCCTTGCACCGCGTACGGGACAGGACGGTGCGGCGCCGGGAGGACATCCGGCCGGGCACCTGGCGCAGACGGTTCGGCCGCCGCGCGGAGCAGGTCCGGCCGTGGCTGCAGGTCCTGGTGGATCTGGTGACGTTGGTTGCGCGGCTGGTGCGGTAGGTAGGTAGGTAGGTAGGGCGGGTGGGTCACGGGCGGTCCCCAGGCGAGGGTGGGTGGCCACGGGCGGTCCCCAGGCGAGGGTGGGTGGCCACGGGCGGCCCCCGGTCGAGGGCGGTGGGCCACGGCGTTCCCCAGGCGAGGGCGGGCGTGGCACGGGCGAGGGGGCATGTCGCGGGCGTGGCACGGGTGAGGGGGGCGCGGGCGTTCCCGGGCCCGCCTCCCTCTTCGCCCGACCGGCGGCTCCCTGTCCGGCGACCGACTCCTCGCCCGACGACCACTCCCCGCCCGAGCGGACAACGCCCGCTCCAGCCGTCACGATGGAATCGGCGGAACCAGACCGGGCCGTGGAGGTACGGACGGAATGAGTGGAGGTGCCGAATGACAGGGACCGGGACGGCAGCCGGCGCCGGATACTCCGGCACCCCCCTCGCCAAGAAGCTCGGCATCAAGCCGGGGCACCGGGTTCGCCTCGACGGCGCCCCCGCCGACTGGCACATCCCCGGCCTCCCCGACGGCTGCGACCTGGCCCCCGGCGGCCCCCAGGACGCGGACGTCACCCTCGCCTTCCATCGCGAACGCGCACGACTGTCCGCCGAGGCGCCCGCGCTGGTCACCGCCCTCGCCGACCACGCCGCCCTCTGGATCGCCTGGCCCCGCAAGGCCGCCGGCCACGTCAGCGACATCACCGAGAACACCCTGCGCGACCTGTTCCTCCCCCTCGGCGTCGTGGACGTGAAGGTCGCGGCGCTGGGAGAGGACTGGTCGGGCCTGAAGTTCGTACGGCGCAGGGAGAATCGGGGGGCTTGAAGTTCGTGTGGCGCAGGGAGAACCGGGGGGCCTGAGGTTCGTACGGCCCAGGGAGAACCGGCGGGCCTGAAGCTCGTACGACGCAAGGAGAGCCGGGGGCCTGAAGTTCGTACGACGCAGGAAGAACCGGCGAGCCTGACCCGCGCCGGCGCCCCCATCTCCGTACCCGACCAGCCCCCATCGCCGTACTCCGCCAGCCTCCGCCCGCACCCCACCCACCGCCCTCCGCGGCCCCCATCCGCCGCACCCTGGGGCCCTCACCCGTCGCACCCTGTGGCCCCGACTGCTGTCCCCATAGCCCCTGGCCCTCCACCCGCCGCACCCTGGGGCCCTCACCCGTCGCACCCCGTGGCCCCGACCGCCGCCCCCATAGCCCCCGGCCCTCCACCCGCTGCACTCCGCGGTCCTCCACCCGCCGCACCCTGGCCGCCCACCCGCCGCACCCTGGTGCCTCAACCGTCGCCCCCCCATGGCCCCTGGCCCTCCACTCGCTGCACTCCGCGGTCCTCCACCCGCCGCACCCTGGCCGCCCACCCACCGCACCCTGGTGCCTCAACCGTCGCCCCCCCATGGCCCCCGGGTCCTCCACCCGCTGCACGCCTCGGCCCTCCACCCGCCACAGCCTGGGGCTCCAACCGCCGCCCCCCCATGGCGCCGGACCCCCACCCGCCACATCCGAGGCCCCACCCGCCGTACCCACGCCCCCCACCCGCCACACCCGAGGCCCCACCCGCCACACCCCACGCCCCCGGCCCCCCAACCCGCCGCCCCCGCGCCCCCCGCCCGACCCCACCGCCTACCTCACCCCCCCGCCTACCTCACCCCCTCCACCCCACCCCCACATCCCCATACCTGAGAAGTCCTCACCGTGAACGGCTAGCATCGCGGCGGTTGAGGCCTGTTGGGATGAAGGCGGGTCGGGGGCGGGACGAAGGGTGGGGACATGGGCGCGCCGAGGATCGCCGTCGCCGTGGTGACCATGGGCAACCGGCCCGACGAGGTGGACGCGCTGCTGACCTCCGTCGCCAAGCAGGACGTCGCCCCCCACCGCATCGTGATCGTCGGAAACGGCTGCCGCCTCCCCGATTTCTCCGGCCGCCCGGACCTCCCCGGCGAGGTCACCACCATCGACGTCGAGGAGAACCTCGGCTGCCCCGGCGGCCGCAACGTCGCGCTGGCCCGCCTCAGGGAGTTCGGCGACACCGACATCGTCGTGGAACTCGACGACGACGGCCGCCTCGTCGACGCCGACGTACTGCGCGGGGTCCGCGACCTGTTCGCCGCCGACGACCGCCTCGGCATCGTCGGCTTCCGCATCGCCGACGAGCACGGCGAGACCCAGCAACGGCACATCCCCCGCGTCGGCGCCTCCGACCCGCTGCGCGGCGGCTACGTCACCGGCTTCCTCGGCGGCGGCCACGCCTTACGGATGGCGATGCTCGACGAAACCGGCGACTGGCCCGCCGAGTTCTTCTTCGCCCACGAGGAGACCGACCTGGCCTGGCGGGCCGCCGACCGCGGCTGGCGCATCCTCTACGCGCCCGAGCTGCTGCTCCAGCACCCCAAGACCTCGCCCGCCCGGCACGCCATCTACTACCGGGTCAACGCCCGCAACCGCGTCTGGCTGGTGCGCCGCCGGCTCCCGCTGCCGCTCATCCCGCTCCACCTCGGCGTCTGGACCCTGCTCACCCTGGCGCGGACCCGGTCCGGAAACGGGCTGCGCGCCTGGTTCGCCGGATTCGTCGAGGGCGTACGGCAACCGGCCGGCGAACGCCGGCCGATGCGATGGCGAACGGTCTGGCGGCTGACCCGGCTGGGCCGCCCGCCGGTCATCTGACCCACCGCCCGGACCGGGCGCGACCAGGTACGGGACGAGGGTCCCGGTCGTTCACCTCCACCGACCGGGACCCTCGCGCGTCCCCCGGATCCGGCCTCGACGGCGACACTCCCCCGAGTTGCGCGTAGCACGCGCGCACCCTCTGGGCCGGATCCGATGTAGTGATCACATCAGGTCGCGCCAACAAATCGCTAACATGTGGCCAGCGCTTCTACGTTTTGTTGCGCGCCGGTTGGCGTGAAACCGACGGCCCCGAAAGGGCGAGCGCGGAACGGCAGCGGCTTCCGGCAGCGACCGGTGCCGGGAGACTGGCGGGAAACCGCCGTACAGAGGGCGGAAATCCGCCAGAAGTGGGCGGCGTGATGGGGCGCGGGCTGCAGCCGGGACTGCGGTTCGGACTGCTCGGGCCCCCGATCCTCTACGACGGCCAGGGCGGCGCCGGTGTGCAGGTCGTCGGCAGCCGCAAACTCCGGCTCCTGCTGGCCGCGCTGCTGCTCGAAGCCGGCCGGGTGGTCTCCGCCGAGTCGCTCAAGGAAGCGCTGTGGGGCGGCACTCCGCCCGCCTCCGCGCAGGCCTCCCTCCACAACCACGTCTCCCGGCTGCGCCGGCTCCTCGACGACCCCGGGCGACTGCGCGCGGTCGGCCCCGGCTATCTGCTGCGGGTGGAGCCGGGGGAGTTGGACGTCCAGGTCTTCGAGTCCCAGGCCGCCACCGCCCGCTCCGCGCACGCCGTCGGCGACTGGCGCGGCACCGTGCACGCCTGCGCGGCGGCCCTCGCGCTGTGGCGGGGCGCGCCCCTCGGCGGACTGCCGTCCGAACTCGCCGGGTACGCGCTGGTGCAGCGCCTGGAGGAGGCGCGCCTGCTCCTCCTGGAGTGGCGTTACGACGCCGAGCTGGCCGTGGCGGGGGCGCGGCCGGCCGCTCTCGTCCCCGAACTCGCCGCGCTCGCCGCCGAGCACCCGCTGCGTGAGGCGTACCACCGCCAGCTGATGCTCGCCCTCCACCGCACCGGCCGCCAGGCCGAGGCCCTCGCCGTCCACCGTGACCTGCGCACCCGCCTGGTCGAGGAACTCGGCGTCGAACCGGGCCCCGCGGTCCGCGAGGCCCACGTGGAGATACTCCGAGAGGGAACGACTCCGCTACCGCTCCATCGCCCGACGGAGGACACGTCTTGGAGGGCGGGGGTGGCTGTGGGGGAGGGCTCGGGTTCGGTGCCGGGTGCGGCTACCGAGGAGGGCTCGGCGGCGAGGGCGGGTACGGCTACGGACGCGGGCACACCGGCTGACGTGAGTGAGGCCGCGGGCACGGGTGCGGGTGCGGGCAGGGGCGCGGCCGCGGGTGCCGGCGCGGGCGCGGGTGCGGCTGTGGGGGAGGGCTCGGCTTCGAGGGCGGGTGCGGCTACGGACGCGGACGCGGGCGTACCGGCCGACGTGAGTGAGGGTGCGGGCAGGGGTGCGGCTGCGGGTACCGGCGCGGGCGCGGGAGCCACCGCTTCGGCTTCGGCGGCCGCGCACCCGTCCACCGCTCCAAACCCGCCCCCGAATCCCCCCACGGACAGCCCGTCAGCTCCCGACGCGCACGCGAACCCGACAACACCCGCAGCCCCGACCACACCGACGACCCAGGGCGCACCCACTACTCCGGGCACGCCCACGAGCCCAGGCGCATCCACGGCTCCGGTCACGCCCACGGCTCCGGTCACGCTCACGACTCCGGGCGCATCCACGACTCCGGGCACGCCCACGACCCCGGGCACGCCCACGACCCCGGGCACGCCCACGACCCCGACCGCCCCCTCCATCCCCCTCCCACCCACCGACCCGGCACCCCCCACCCCCGTCTCCCACACCGCTACGCGCGAAGATCCCGCCCACCCCCACCCCCACCCCCAATCGCAACCTCAACCCCAATCGCAGCCCCAGCTCCAGTCGCAACCCCAACCCCACACCGACACCCCCACCCCCCTACGACCACCCCGTCCCGCCCAACTCCCGCCCCCACCCGGCCACTTCACGGGCCGTTTCGCCACCCGTGACGACCTCCGCCGTGCCCTGGACCCCGTCGGCCGCCCCTCCGTCGTGCTGCTCAGCGGCATGGCCGGCGTCGGCAAGAGCGCGCTCGCGCTGCACGTCGCCCATGGCCTGCGGGAACGTTTCCCCGACGGGCAGTTGTACGTCAACCTGCACGGCGCCACCCCCGGCATGACCCCCCTCACCCCGGCCCAGGCACTCACCGCCCTGCTCCGGGACCTCGGCGCCGACCCCCGCACCATCCCCGAACACCAGGACGCGGCGGCCGCGTTGCTCCGCTCGCTGCTCGCCCCCACCCGCACGCTCATGCTCCTGGACGACGCGGCGAACGCCGCCCAGGTACGTCCGCTGCTCCCCGCCGGCGGCGGCTGCGCGGTGATCGTCACGAGCCGCTCCCCCCTGACCGCCCTCGACGGCGTCCACCGCTTCCCCCTCGCCCCCCTCACGGCGGAGGAGAGCGCGGAACTCATCCGCAGAGCATCGGGCCGCGAAGCCGACACCCCCACGCCCCCCGCCCCTCACGCCCACGCCACCGCACACCCCTCCGGCAACGCCCCCACCCCACACACTCCCGCCAACCCCACCGGCACGACCAACGTCAACACGACCAACGCCGACACCCCCACCGACACCCCCCACCACATCGCCCCCACCCACCCCCTCATAGAACTCACCGGCCGCCTCCCCCTCGCCCTCCGCGTCGTCGCCGCCCGCCTCGCCGCCCGCCGCGCCCTCACCCCCGACGTCCTCGCCGACCAACTCGCCGCCACCGAGGACCGGTTGCACCACCTGGAGTACGACGACCTGTCCGTACGCCGCTCCCTCGCCGTCGCCCACGACGCGCTCGCCGCCTCCGGCCGCCGCTCGGACCGCGACGCCGCGCTCGCCCTGCGCCGCATCGGCGCCCTCGACCTGCCGGACTACGGGGTCCCCCTGGTCGCCCGTCTCCTCGGCACCGACGAGACCCGCGCCGAGGACGCGCTGGACCGCCTGGTCGACGTGGCGCTCCTGGAGGAGACGGCGTACGGCCGCTACGCCCCTCACGACCTGGTCCGCGACTACGCCCGCGAACTGACGGACGCCCGGCACGCCCCGGACCTCGCCCGCACCGCCCTGCGCTGGTACGCGGCCGTCGCCGAACGCGCCCTGACCGCGATCGTCGAACCCGGTCTCGACCAGGACGACCGCCGCCGCCCGACCACCGCGCAGCCGCCCGAGCACGCGGCCCACGTGCTCGCCATCGCGCCCTTCCCCTCCGCGGAGAAGGCCTTCGCCTGGTGCGCGGCGGAGCTGGAGAACATCGTCGCCCTGGCGAAGCGGCACGCGGACGCCCCCGACGACCGCACCGCCGCCCATGTCTCCACCCTGCTGCGTCTGCTCGCCCCCTTCCTCCAGCGCAGCGGCCGGGTCGCCGAGACCGAACTCCTCGGCCGCACCGCCCTGAAGCTGGCCCGGCGGCTCGGCGACGAGGTGGCCGAGGGGTACGCCCTGGGAGACCTCGCCGGCCTGCACCACCTGACCGGCCGGCACAGCGACGCCCTGGCCCTCAACGACCGCGCGCTGGCGATCTGGCGGCGGCTCGGCGCGGTCTCCTGGATGCGCCGCTGCCTCAACAACCGGGGCCTGCTCCTCGAAGGCCTCGGCCGGTACACCGAGTCGGGCGAGGCCCTGCGCCAGAGCCTCGGCCTCTCCCGCCGACTGAACGACCCCTTCGGCGAGGCCGTGACCCTCAGCCACCTCGGCAACCTGTACGAGCACACCGACCCGTGCTTGGCCAGGGAGCAGCACCGGCGCTCGCTCGCGATCGGCGAGGAGATCGGCAGCGCGGCCCTCCAGCACGCGGCGCACTGCACCATCGGCTACGCCCACCTCCGCCTCGGCGAACCGGCCGCCGCCGTCGGCCACTTCGAGGAGAGCCTGCGCATCCTCGGCCGCCTCGGCCGCCTCGGCGACTGGCACGGCGAGTCCCAGGCCCGGCTCGGCCTGGTCCGCGCCCGGCGCCTGCTGGGCCACACCGAGGCCGCCGGCGCCGAGTGCGCGGAGCTGCTGCGCCGCGCCGACGCCCGCGCCGACCGCTACACCGGCGCCCTCGCCCGCCACCAGCACGGTCTCCTGCTGCGCGAACAGGGCCGCCCGCAGGAGGCGTACGACGCCTGGCGTGCCGCTCTCGACGCCCTCGACGGCACGGACGAGAAGGCGCTCCTGGCGGAACTCCGGGACCTGCTCGCTTCGGAACCCCCCGGCCAGGTCTGATCACTTCGCGTCGGCATAGCACTCCACCACCGCCGTCGTGAACGGAAACCGCACCGGCGTCTCCCCGAACGTCAGCCGCCCCGCGAGCCCGGACGCCTCCCCGATCGCCGCCACGACCGCCTCCGTCTCCTCTACGGGACAGTGCACGATCACCTCGTCGTGCTGGAAGAAGACCAGCTCGGCCGCCATGTCCGCACAGGCCTGCCGCAGCGCGGCCAGTAACAACAGGGCCCAGTCCGCGGCGCTGCTCTGGACGACGAAGTTACGGGTGAAGCGGCCCCGCGCGCGGGCGTTGGAGGAGGCGTAACCCGGCATCCAGCCTTCTTCGGTGGAGGCGGCCTGCTCCGCCGGCTCGTCCTGCGGCATGCCCGCCTCCTCCCCGCCGTCGCCCGCGCCCGCCGCCGGAGGGCAGGTCCGGCCGAGCCAGGTCCGCACCAGCCGCCCCTCCTCACCGGCGCGGGCCGCCTCGTCGACGTACGCCACCGCCTTGGGGAAACGGCGTCTGAGCGCGGCGAGGTTCTTGAGGCCGTCGCCGGAGGTCTGGCCGTAGACCGCGCCGAGCACGGCGAGCTTGGCCTGGGCGCGGTCGCCGGAGAAGGCCCGCTCGGAGACGGACTGGTAGAGGTCGGTGGCCCGCCCCGCCACCTCCATCAGCCCGGGGTCGCGGGAGATCGCGGCGAGCACGCGCGGTTCCATCTGGTCGGCGTCGGCGACGACGAACCGCCAGCCGGGGTCGGCGACGACCGCCCGCCGGATCACCTTGGGGATCTGCAGGGCGCCCCCGCCGTTGGTCACCCAGCGGCCCGAGACGGTCCCGCCGGCCAGGAACTCGGGGCGGAAGCGGCCGTCGCGCACCCAGTCCTGGAGCCAGGACCAGCCGTGGGCGACCCAGATGCGGTACAGCTTCTTGTACTCGATCAGCGGCTTCACGGCGGGGTGGTCGAGGGACTCGATCTCCCACCGCCGGGTCGACCTGATCCTGATCCCGGCCTGGGCGAAGGCCTTGATGACGTCGGCGGGCAGGTCGGGCCGCACCCGGCGGCCGAAGGCGGCGGAGACCTCGTCGGCGAGTTCCGCGAGGCGCCGGGGCTCGCCGCCGCCGGCGTACCGCTCGCCGAGCAGTTCGTGCAGGACTTGCCGGTGCACCTCGGCGCTCCACGGCAGCCCCGCGCGGTTCATCTCGGCGGCCACCAGGGTCCCGGCGGACTCGGCGGCGGTGAGCAGGCGCATGCGGTCGGGGTGCGCGGTGGCGTCGTGCCGTCGCTGCTGGTCGGCGTAGACCGCGAGGAGGTCGGCCAGCGGGACGTGCACGGACTCCGGCTCGAAGAGGGAGGACTGGGAGCCGGGCTCGGCGGAGCGCAGGGGCGGGTCGGCCGGGACCGGGCCGCCGCGCAGCCGGGCCAGCGCGGCGGCGGCCGAGCGGGGTTCGCCGTACCGCCCCTCGTGGCCGAGGAGGAGGGTCTCCGCGGCCTCGACGTCGTAGCACCGCTCCACCCGCACCCCCGCGGCGAGCAGGCGCGGATGGACCTCGGCGGTGGACCGCCACACCCACCGCGCCACCTCCGGCCGCCCCCGCACGGCCTCGGCCAGGTCCCGCTCCCGCACCACCGGCCCGGCGGGCAGCCCGTCCGGACCGAGGGGGGCGATCTCCACGCCACCGTCCTCGGCCGCGGCGAGAGCCCAGCGGTCGGTCATGAAAGCGAGTGTGACACCAGGCTCTGACAACGCCCCCGGACGCCGACGCGACCCGCCTCCAGCCGCGCCCCGCCGCCGCCCCGGCCGACCCTGCAGCCTTTGCCCCGCCGCCGACGCGACCGGCTTCCGGCCCTGACCCCGACCCCGAAACGGCCGGCCTCCGCCCCGGTCTCGGCGCCGCCCCGGCCGACCCTCCAGCCCTCGCCCCGCCTCCAGCCTTTGCCCCGCCGCCGAGTCGACCCGCTTCCAGCCCTACCCCTCGCCCCGCTCCCGCACGTACCCCGCCAGCGCCTTCGCGATCTCCGCCTCCACCGGGGCCTTCTCGATGCCCACGCCCGACAGGATGCCCTCGCCGTTCTCGAACTCCAGGAGGGCGAGCAGGAGGTGCTCGGTGCCGACGTAGTTGTGGCCCAGGCGCAGGGCCTCGCGGAAGGTGAGTTCCAGGACCTTCTTGGCGTCGGAGCCGTAGGGGACCAGTTCGGGGGCGTCCTCGACCGCGGGCGGCAGGGCCTCGGTCGCGGCCTGGCGGACCGTGTCGAGCAGGACCCCCTGCGCGGTGATCGCCTTGGCGGCCACCGCCTCCGGCTCGGCGAGCAGACCGAGCACCAGGTGCGCCGGCCGGCCCTCGGCGCTGCGCGCGGCGACGGCCTCGTTGTGGGAGGCCATCACCACGTTCCGCGCGCGCGTGGTGTACCGGCTGAAGTCCTGCGCGCCGGGCTCCGCCGAGTCCTTCGGCACGAACCGCTTCTGCGCCGCCTGCCGGGTGACGCCCATGCTCCTGCCGATGTCCGTCCAGGACGCGCCCGAACGCCGGGCCTGGTCCACGAAGTGGCCGATCAGATGGTCGGCCACCTCCCCGAGGTGGTCCGCGGCGATCACCGCGTCCTGGAGCTGGTCGAGGGGTTCGTCGTGCACCTTCTTGATGGCCGCGATGAGGTCGTCGAGACGCACGGATGACGTGATGTTCGGGTTCGTCGACATGTGTCAACCTTAGGTTGACATCAAGGGGGTGTCAACCCGAGGTTGACATGTCGAAAGGTCGTGGGTGAGACGATCGCCGGGTGAGCAGCAGCCCTACGACCGACACCGTCGACCGCGCCTTCCGCGCCGCCCTGTACGCCGCCGACGACACCGCCCTGGACACCGGCGCCTCCCTCCTCGCCTCGGACCCCGCGGCGGACGCCGAACTGGCCCGGCGCGGGCGGGAGTTCGTGGCGCAGGCCTGGCGGCGCGGCTGGCAGCCCGCCGATGTCGTACGACTGGTGCGGCGGGAGCTGGAGGACACGCACGTCGGCCTCGTCACCGGGCTGATCCGGGCGCAGGCCTCCGACGACCGCCGGCGCGGGCACCGCTGGGCCGCCCAGCTCGCACAGCTGGCGGAGGCGGACCCACCGCGCCTGGACCGTTTCGCGCACGCCACCGCCGTACTGGAGCTGTACCGCCTGCTGCTCGCCCTGCCCGCGCTGGAACCCCTGGAGGAGCCCCGGCAGGCGCGGCCGGTTGGGGACGCCCGGATGCTCGGCCGGATCCGGGCGCTGCTCGCCAAGGCGGAGGCGACCGGCTATCCCGAGGAGGCGGAGGCGCTCACCGCCAAGGCGCAGGAGCTGATGGCCCGGCACAGCGTCGACGAGGCGCTCCTGGACGCCCGGGCGCCCGCGCCGGACGCGCCCGGGGCCTGCCGGATCGGGGTCGAACCGCCGTACGAGCAGGCGAAGGCGGTGCTGCTGGACGCGGTCGCCACCGCGAACCACTGCCGGGCGGTGTGGAACGAGGCGTTCGCCTTCTCCACGGTGGTCGGCTTCGAGGGCGACCTGGAGGCCGTCGAACTGCTGTACACCTCGCTGCTCGTACAGGCGCAGTCCGCCCTGGCGAAGGCGGAGGCGGCGCAGCGCGCGGGCGGCCGCAAGCGCACCAAGACGTTCCGCCAGTCCTTCCTCGCCGCCTACGCCCACCGGGTCGGCGGCCGGCTGCGCGCCGCCGCCGAGGCCTCGGTGACCGACGACCTGCTGCCGGTCCTCGCCTCCCGCGAGGTCGCGGTCACCGGCCGGACGGAGAGCATGTTCCCGCGGACGACCACGACCCGGCTGCGGGGCGTCAGCGACGAGGCGGGCTGGACCGAGGGGTCACGGGCGGCGGACCGGGCGCAGGTCGCGCACCGGTCCCGGCTCAGTCCGCGGCCTGAGTGAACGCGTCCACGGAGGCCTCCAGGACCTCGGCGTTCCCGCTCTCGCCCTGGACGGGACCGTACGTCCACTTGTAGCTCTTCGACGCCCCGTCACCCGGCAGGGCGATGTTCAGCGTCTGCGCGTCGAAGGTGTCCGCGCCGCCCGCCTTGCCGCGCGTGTAGGTGATCGTGAAGGTCGCGGTGTCGCCCTTGGCCAGGGTCAGCTTCTGGGGCTGCGCGGCCTTGTCGCTCGTCACGCTGGTCGATCCCTTGGACGCGTTCAGGTCGACCGTCGGGAAGCCCTCCAGGGTGCACTTCGCGCTCTGGTTGGTGAGGGTGACGGGGATGTTGCCGGTGTCCCCGGCGGCGGGGGCCACATTGGCCGGACCGACCTCCAGGTCCACCGTGTCGATCGTGCAGGACGTACCGCTCTTGGGGCTCGCGCTGGAGCCGTCGGCGGTGCTGTCCTTGTCGCCGTCGCTGCAGGCGGTCAGGAGCAGGGCCGCGGCGACGGCGGTGACGGTGAGGGGGGCGGCGCGCATCTGGGGTTCCTCTGGGTGGGGAGCGGTCGACTGCGAGGATCATCACGCACGCGCGCGTGCCGACGTTCGCCGACCCCCGCGCGGCGGGCCCGTCAGGATCCCAGGCCCGCCGTCGGGAACCCGCTCGGCAGCCTGCCGCCCTCGGACCTGGTGTACGTCTCGGTGCCGAGGGAGCTCTCCCAGCGCACCTTCATCGAGGTCCTGCCGACCGACTCGATCGTGCCTTCGGCGCGCTCCTTGTTCTTGTCGGAGCACTTGAGGCGGATCGTGGCCCCGTGCACGCTGCCGCTGCACACCGACCCGCCGGTGGCGAACAGCCCGGCCTCGTCGTCGTTGATCAGCAGCGCCACGGCCTGCCCCTTGGTGGTGGCCAGCCAGTTGCCGGCCGCGTCTCCCGCGGCGGACGACGCCGAGGACGACGTACCCCCGGAGCCCCCACCGGTGACGGCGGCCGACGACGACGTACCGGAGGTGGGGGAGGAGTCGTCGTCCAAGCCGTCACCGGCCCCGCACGCGGTGAGGACGAGCACGCCCAGCAGGCCCACGCCCGCCGTCCGCACCCACCGCCGGGACACACCGCGCGAGAAGTTCACCGAGGTCACGTCAGGCTCCCAGTCCGTAGCGGCCGACCGTACGACCGCAGCAAGCTACCAGGGCCCGTTATGAGGGCTACCAGGACGACTTGCGCACTCCCGGCAGGTACCCGGCGTGTGCCTGCTCACGCAGGCTCACCCGGGACAGCCCGAAGGCGCGGAAGTAGCCGCGGGGCCGGCCGTCCACCTGGTCGCGGTTGCGCACGCGCGTGGCGCTCGCGTCCCGGGGCTGGCGGTCCAACTCGCGGCGCGCGGCGAGCCGTTCGGCGTCCGTGGACGACGGCCGCCGGATGATCTCCTTCAGCTCGACGCGCCGCTCGGCGTACCGCGCGACGACCTCCTGGCGCTTCTCGTTCTTCGCGATCTTGCTCTTCTTCGCCATCAGAGCCTCACTCCCCGGGCGCGGATCCGGGCGACGGCCGCCTCGATCCCGATCGTGTCGACGGTCTTGATCCCCTTCGTGCTCAGCCGCAGCCGCACATGCCGGCCCTCGCTGGGCAGCCAGTAGCGCTTGGACTGGATGTTCGGGTCGAAGCGGCGCGAGGTGCGCCGGTGGGAGTGCGAGATGCGGTTGCCGAAACCGGGCTGTGCGCCGGTCAGCATGCAGTGGGCGGACAAGGGTGATGCACCTCTCTCGGAGCGGTTATGTAAATGGAAGTCATTTTCAGTAAGGTATCAGCATGGCACGCAACGAACTCCGCCCGGTCATCAAGCTCCGCTCCACGGCGGGGACCGGCTTCACCTATGTGACGCGCAAGAACCGGCGCAACGACCCGGACCGGCTGACCCTGCGCAAGTACGACCCGGTCGTCGGCCGGCACGTCGACTTCCGAGAGGAGCGCTGACCATGCGCGAGGGAATCCACCCGGCCTACGGCCCGGTCGTCTTCCGGGACCGTGCCGCCGACTACGCCTTCCTCACCCGCTCGACGATGACGAGCGAGAAGACGATCGAGTGGGAGGACGGCAACACCTACCCGGTCGTCGACGTCGAGATCTCGAACGTCAGCCACCCCTTCTACACGGGCACCGCGCGCGTGCTGGACACCGCCGGGCGCGTGGAGCGCTTCGAGCGCCGGTACGGGAAGAAGGGCTGACGCGGTGGCACCGCCTTCCCGTCTCTCCGTCGTGATCGTCGGCGGACTGCACGCCGACGCGCGCCGGGCGACCGTCGCGCGGCTGCTCGCCGACGTGCCCGGCAGTGTCGTCCTCCACCACGACTTGTCCACGGCCGTGGCGGGCACCGTCGTCCGGACCGTGCGGGACGCCTCCGGCATCCTGGCGGCCGGTGAGACGCCGCTGGTCAACGACTGCGCGTGCTGTGCGCTGCGCGAGGACCTGGTGCCGGAGCTGCGGCGGCTCGCGGCGGACGGGGTGACCCGGCTCGCGGTCGTCGAGCTGTGGGACTCCGTCGAGCCCAAGGCGATGGCCGAGGTGGTGGTCGCGGGCGGCCTCACGGTGACCGGCGTCATCACCGCGGTCGACCCCGCACTGGTCCTGCCGTACCTCGGCAACGGCGACGACCTCGCGGAACGGGGCCTCGCCGCCGCGGCCACGGACGAACGCACGGTCGCCGACACCTTCGCCCGCCAACTGGAGTACGCCCCGGTCCTGGCCGTCCTCGACTCCCCGGAAGCGGACGACGAGGACCGGGAGTTGCTGGCGCAGCTGCATCCGACGGCTCACCAGGTGCCGGTGGCCCACGGCACGGGCTCGTGGGGTGCCGGGGACTTCGGCAGGGGCGGTGTGGCGGGCGCCGGGAACCCGTGCGGGGAGGCCGACCCGACGGGGTTCCGCGACTCCGCCGGGAGCGGCGGTCCGGTGGGCTCCCCCGACTCCGCGGAGAACGGCCACCCGGCAGACTCCGCAGGACCTGGACGCCTCGCGGCTGACGGCCTTCCGACCGACGAGGCGGGCCCCGCGCACCCCGCGGGCGAGCGCCGCCCTGTCGATCCCGCGGCCCGGGGGCGCCTCGCGGGCGACGGCCGCCCGACCGGCTCGGCGAGTCCCGGCCAGGGCCACTTCGACGATCCCGCCGACTCCCGGTCCTCTGGCGACTCCCGGTCCTCCGGCGATTCCCGGCTCTCCGGCGACTCCGGGTCCTCCGGCGATTCCCGGCTCTCCGGCGACTCCCGGTCCTCTGGCGATTCCCGGTCCTCCGGCGATTCCCGGCTCTCCGGCGACTCCGGGTCCTCCGGCGATTCCCGGCTCTCCGGCGACTCCGGGTCCTCCGGCGATTCCCGGCTCTCCGGCGATTCCCGGTCCTCTGGCGATTCCCGGCTCTCCGGCGACTCCGGGTCCTCCGGCGATTCCCGGCTCTCCGGCGACTCCCGGTCCTCCGGCGACCTCCGGTCCTCCGGCGACTCCGGGTCCTCCGCCAACCACCGCCACCCCGCCGACCCCCGCCACCCCGCCGGCCCCAGTCGCCCCACCGACCCCGCCGGCACCCTCTACCCCCTCCGGTCCCCCACCCCGTCCCCCCTCGCCCGCGCCGCCCTCGCCGGATTCGACGTCGAGGCCGCCGCCGCCGCTCAGCACCCCGCCTGTGCGCTGCTTCCCGCGGAGGCGGACGCGCACGGGGTCGCCACGCTCGTCTGGCATCGCAACCGGCCCTTCCACCCGGAGCGGCTCTACGACGCGCTGGAGGACATCACCTGCGCGGCCGCCCGCAGCCGGGGCCGGTTCTGGCTGGCCGACAAGCCGGACGTGCTGCTGCACTGGGACGCCGCCGGCGGTGCCCTGTGCGTGGAGAGCGTCGGCCCCTGGCTCGCCTCGCTGCCGGACGCGGCCTGGGACATGGTCCCGCCGGTGCGCCGCGCCGCCGCCGCGATGGACTGGCACCCCGAGCACGGCGACTGCTGCCAGCACCTCGTCTTCACCTCGCCCGGCCTCGACCGCGACGGACTCGAACAGCTCCTGGAGTCCTGCCTGTTGACCGACGCCGAGTACGCCGCCGGGCGCGACGCCTGGAAGCGGCTGCCGCCCGCCTTCGACACCCTTCTGGAGGTCTGATGCCTCGCAAGAGCGACCGCAAGCCCGTCAAGAGCCGCCCCAACCCGCTGGACGCGGCCGGGATCGACTACATCGACTACAAGGACACCGAGCTGCTGCGCAGGTTCATCTCCGACCGCGGCAAGATCCGCAGCCGCCGGGTCACCCGCGTCTCCGCCCAGCAGCAGCGCCTGCTGGCCCGCGCCATCAAGAACGCGAGGGAGATGGCACTGCTGCCGTACTCCAGCAGGTGATGCCGTACTCCGGCAGGTGACCGATCGTCACGGCGTCGCAACCGCAAGCAGGCGATCCCCTACGGCTCCCGGGGCCGTAGGGGATCGCCTGTTGTGTGCGGACCGCACCCGCGATCTCACGGAGTGAACCAGTGCCCAAAGGTTGGAACATCGGAGGCGTGGAACGCGTCTCTTCCTAGTGCACGCGGAGTTCGGGGCGCGGGAGCCGACCGGGAACGAATGCGGCGCACCACACGTCACATCTGTAACCACAGGAACACCCCGCGTGCACGTGCATCTGCTCATGCATCTGCACGTGAACAGAGCTATGATCCGGACCAGTTGACCACTGCATCAATGGCCCCAACGGCCACCGCACCACCGGGGAGCGACCTGTGGACCTCGACGTGTACAACGGCATGGCGGCCACGGCTCTGCACGGGGTGGCCTGGCAGAAGAGCCGGCACAGCAACTCGCAGGGTTCCTGCGTGGAGTTCGCGCGGCTGCCCGACGGGGGCGTGGCGGTGCGCAACTCCCGCTTCCCCGACGGCCCCGCGCTCGTCTACACCCGCGCGGAGATCGAGGCGATGCTGCTGGGCATCAAGGACGGCGAGTTCGACCACCTGATACTGGGCTGAACCACCCGAAAAACCCACGGGCGGCGCGCATGACCCGCGCGCACAACCCGCGTAGACACGAGGCCCGGCAAAAGGCCCCGTGCGCTCACTCGGCCGAGTGCGGCTGGAGCCGGAACAGCGCCCAGACCACCTTGCCGCCGAGCGTGCCCGCCAGCGGGTGCCAGCCCCAGCTGTCGCTGAAGGAGTCGACGAGGAACAGCCCGCGTCCTGACTCCGCGGAGAAGTCCTCGGAGTCGCGCGCGACGGGACTGTCCTGGCTGGGATCGCGCACCGCGCACACCAGCCGCTCGGTCCAGCGCATCAGGTGCAGCCGCACGGGCGGGTTCTGCTCCGCCGCGTGACCGTTGTTTACGTGACCATTCACGGCGCCGGTGCCGGGCATGGCGTGCCGCAGGGCGTTCGTGACAAGCTCGGAGACCACGAGAGCGACATCGTCGAAGCGGTCGCCCAGTTCCCACTGGTCGAGCGTTCCGCGGGTGAATCTCCGTGCGTCGCCCACCGCTTCGTAGCGGGCGGGAAGGGCGCAGGAGGCGGCGTCGGACACGGCCGCGGGATCCAGCGGCGGAAGGCCCTGCCGTAACGGCTCGAGCATGGTCGATCCATTCGTCCCCATGCGAGGCACTCCCGGGAATTCGCGGTCGTCGCATTGCGATGCAGCGGTTGCGCGGGACCATGGTTTCGGATGAGCGGTGCAGATGCAAGGTGCAGATGCACGTGCAGCTGACCGAATTGGACGCTCCCGTACCGCTTGTGGGGCATTTTTTCCGCCATCTTCTCTCCCTCTGCTTGCCAACTCCTTCCCGCTTCCTGTGCCGAATCTTTGGATTCTTTCCGTCTCTGTAATCGGACGAGTACTGCTCGGAGTGTTTTAGTGGCAGACTTCGGCCCCTGAAGACGTTGGGGAGGCTGGCGAACGTGAGCGCGGGAGAGCCCGGATCGGTGGTGCGGCGGATGCTGCTCGGCTCGCAACTCAGGCGGCTGCGGGAGGCGCGCGGCATCACGCGCGAGGCGGCGGGCTACTCGATCCGCGCGTCCGAGTCGAAGATCAGCCGGATGGAGCTGGGCCGGGTGAGCTTCAAGACACGTGATGTGGAAGACCTGTTGACCCTCTACGGCATCACGGACGAGCAGGAGCGCGCCTCGCTGCTCTCCCTCGCCCGCGAGGCCAACGTGGCGGGCTGGTGGCACAGTTACTCGGACGTCCTGCCGAGCTGGTTCCCCACCTATGTGGGCCTGGAGAGCGCGGCCACCCTCATCCGCGCCTACGAGGTCCAGTTCGTGCACGGTCTGCTCCAGACCGAGGCGTATGCACGTGCAGTCGTCCGGCGCGGCATGAAAGGCGCGAGCGAGATCGAGGTCGAGAAGCGGGTGGCCGTCCGCCTGGAGCGGCAGAAGCACCTCGTCTCGGAGAACGCCCCCGACTTCCACATCGTCCTCGACGAGGCCTCGCTGCGCCGGCCCTACGGCGACCGCGAGGTGATGCGCGGCCAGCTCCAGCATCTGATCGAGGTCTCCGAACACCCCAACGTCCGGCTCCAGATCATGCCGTTCGGCTTCGGCGGCCACTCCGGCGAGAGCGGTGCCTTCACGATCCTCAGCTTCCAGGAGTCCGACCTGACGGACGTCGTCTACCTGGAGCAGCTCACCAGCGCCCTCTACCTGGACAAGCGCGAGGACGTCACCCAGTACGAGAACGCCCTCAAGGAGCTCCAGCAGGACAGTCCGGGCCCCGACGAGAGCCGGGATCTGCTGCGCGGCCTGCTCCAGCTCTCCTGAATCTCCATCAAAAATCCTGGGGTTATCCCCAGAACATCGCTCTGCGTCCCCAACTCGCCTGGCACACAAGTACGATGACGCGTGATCAGACCGTGACGTTGATCGTGTGTCTGCTAGTGATTTGGGGATCACATGTCGTCGTACTTCACCGACCTGGCCCAGCAGTACATCGACGGTGAGTGGCGCCCGGGGACCGGCTCCTGGGACATCATCGACTTCAACCCGTACGACGACGAGAAGCTCGCGTCGATCACCATAGCCACGGTCGACGAGGTCGACGAGGCGTACCGGGCCGCCGCCCGCGCGCAGAAGAAGTGGGCCGAAACCAACCCCTACGCCCGCCGCGCGGTGTTCGAGAAGGCGCTCCGGGTGATCGAGGAGCGCGAGGGCGAGATCGCCGAGGCGATCATCGCCGAGCTCGGCGGCACCCGGCTGAAGGCCGGCTTCGAGCTCCACCTGGCCAAGGAGTTCCTGCGCGAGGCGATCCACCTGGCGCTGCGCCCCGAGGGCCGGATCATCCCCTCGCCGGTGGACGGCAAGGAGAACCGCGTCTACCGCGTCCCGGTCGGTGTCGTCGGCGTGATCAGCCCCTTCAACTTCCCCTTCCTGCTGTCGCTCAAGTCGGTCGCCCCGGCGCTCGCGCTCGGCAACGCCGTCGTCCTCAAGCCGCACCAGAACACCCCGATCGTCGGCGGCTCCCTGGTCGCGAAGATCTTCGAGGACGCGGGCCTGCCGGGCGGCCTGCTCAACGTCGTCATCACCGACATCGCGGAGATCGGCGACGCCTTCCTGGAGCACCCGGTCCCGAAGGTCATCTCCTTCACCGGCTCCGACAAGGTCGGCCGCCATGTGGCCACCGTCTGCGCCTCGAACTTCAAGCGCTCGGTCCTCGAACTCGGCGGCAACAGCGCCCTGGTGGTCCTCGACGACGCCGACATCGACTACGCGGTCGACGCCGCCGTCTTCAGCCGTTACGTCCACCAGGGCCAGGTCTGCATGGCCGCCAACCGCGTCCTGGTGGACCGTACGGTCGCCGAGGAGTTCACCGAGAAGTTCGTCGCCAAGGTGAAGACCCTGAAGGTCGGCGACCCGCGCGACCCCGGGACCGTCATCGGCCCCGTGATCAACTCCTCGCAGGCGGACGCCGTTTCGGCCGTCGTCGAGCAGGCGATCGCCGAGGGCGCCACCGCCCTGGTGCGCGGCACCACTACCGACAACCTGGTCGAGCCGTCCGTCCTCACGGACCTGCCCGCCGACTCCGCCCTCCTCAAGCAGGAGGTGTTCGGCCCGGTCGCCTTCCTCGTCCCCTTCGACGGCGAGGAGGAGGCCGTCCGCCTGGTCAACGACACGCCGTACGGCCTCAGCGGCGCCGTCCACACCGGGAACATCGAGCGCGGTGTGGCCTTCGCCAAGCAGATCGACACCGGCATGTTCCACGTCAACGACGGCACCGTCCACGACGAGCCGATCGTCCCCTTCGGCGGCGAGAAGCACTCCGGCATCGGCCGCCTGAACGGCGACACCATGCTCGACGCCTTCACCACCACCAAGTGGATCTCGGTCCAGCACGGCCGCAGCGGCTTCCCGTTCTAGGCGGTTCCACGGCGGCAGACATGCGTCCAGGTGCACAGTGGACGCATGTCTGCCACGTATCCCCTCGCAGAGGCACGGGCCAAGCTCGGCGAACTCGCTCGCCGGGCCGCGCAGCACGAGCGCATCACCCTGACCGACCGAGGTGTCCCGGCCGCGGTGCTGATCTCCCCGGCTGAGCTGGAAGACCTGGAGGACGCCCTCGCGCTGGCTCGCCTGGAGCGGGACAGGGCCCTGGGGCGGGCCGAGGCTCCCATTCCGCACGACGAGGCGCGGCGCGCGCTGCTTGAGGCGGCGGGGAAGGGGGAGTGACCTGGCAGGTCGTCTGGGAGCCCGCAGCCCTCAATGCGGCCGCCGGTCACCTCAAGGACGATCCTCACGGCGTCGACTCGCTTCTGCGAGCCACTGACCAACTCGCCGAGGATGAGCGGCCGGAGGGGTCGCGTGCCTGGGGCACACGGCATCGCCGCCTGCATCACGGTCCCTGGCGCATCCTGTACCGCGTCGATCCGGACGCGCGCACACTCCACATCGAGCACGTCGGCCGCACGGCCATATGAGCCGGCCGCGAGTCCCTGGACGGGAGGACCGCGTTCGAGCTGGTGGCGCTCGCCCAGAAGTGAGGCCATAACCTGGACCGCATGTCAAGCATCCGTCTTCTCGTGCTCGGCGCGGTGCGCCAGCACGGGCGGGCCCACGGCTACCAGGTGCGGGGCGACCTGGAGTACTGGGGCGCGCACGAGTGGTCCAACGCCAAGCCCGGCTCGATCTACCACGCGCTGAAGCAGATGGCGAAGCAGGGACTGCTGCACGCGCACGAGATCGCGCCCTCCACGGTGGGCGGCCCGCCGCGCACCGAGTACGAGATCACCGACGCGGGCACCGAGGAGTTCCTGCGGCTGGTGCGCGAGGCGCTGATCTCCTACGACCAGAAGATGGACATCAAGTCGGCGGCCATCGGCTTCATGGTCGACCTGCCGCGCGCCGAGGCGGTCGCCCTCCTCAAGGAGCGCATCCGGGGCATCGAGGCGTGGCGCTCCGCCGTCACCGAGCACTACGTGCCCGAGGACGGCCCCGAACAGCTCGGCCACATCGGCGAGATCATGAACCTCTGGATCCACACGGCCGACGCCGAGGCCGAGTGGACCCGGGGGCTGATCGCCCGTGTCGAGGGCGGCGCGTACACCTTCGCGGGCGAGGGCGAGCCGTTCGTCGGCGTCCTCGGCGAGGGGCAGGAGAACCCGTACGCGACGGGAGAGCGGCATCCCGGGGATGCCGACTAATCAAGTTTGACGAATGCGGAGGGCGGCACTACTTTGGCGAGGTAGTCAAGTTTGACTACCGGCTGATTCCGGAGGGTGGCAGATGACCGACGACGCGATCGTCGCGCAAGGCCTGCGCAAGCGGTACGGCGACAAGGACGCCCTGGCCGGGCTCGACCTCCGGGTCGCGCGCGGCAGCGTCCACGGCGTGCTCGGCCCTAACGGCGCGGGCAAGACGACCCTGGTCCGCGTCCTGTCCACGCTGCTCCGCCCCGACGCGGGCCGCGCCGAGGTGGCGGGCCACGACGTCGGGCGCGGGGCCTACGAGGTCCGGCTGCGCATCGGCCTGCTCGGCCAGCACGCGGCCCTCGACGAGGAGTTGGGCGGCCGCCAGAACCTGGAGATGTTCGGCCGCCTGTACCACCTGGGCGCCCGCCACGCGCGCGTGCGTGCCGACGAGCTCCTGGAGCGCTTCGGCCTCGCCGACACCGGCCGCAAGCCGGTCCGCGCCTACAGCGGCGGCATGCGGCGCCGCCTGGACCTCGCGGCCTCCCTCGTCTGCGACCCCGAGGTGCTGTTCCTGGACGAACCCACGACCGGCCTCGATCCGCGCGGCCGGTCGGAGGTGTGGGCCGCGGTCCGCTCCCTGGTGGGCGGCGGTATGACGGTCCTGCTCACCACGCAGTACCTGGAGGAGGCCGACCAGCTCGCCGACCGCATCTCGGTGGTCGACCGGGGCCGGGTCGTCGCCGACGGCACCGCGGACGAGCTGAAGGCCCGCACCGGCGGCGACCGCATCGACGTGGTCCTGCGGGACGCGGGCCAACTGGGCGCGGCCCTCGCCCTGTTGCCGCTCGACGCGGCCACGGTCTCCGTTGACCCCGACCGCCGGCTGCTCAGCGCTCCGGTCACCGACCGGATGGCGGCGCTCGCAGGTGTCGTACGGGCCCTGGAGGCGGCCGGGATCGAGGCGGAGGACGTGGCGCTGCGCCGCCCCACCCTGGACGAGGTGTTCCTGCACCTCACCGGCGACGACGGACGAGTGAAGGAGACCGTGTGAGCACCTACGCGCTGACCGATTCCTGGACCATGACCCGGCGCGAACTCGCCCACTGGGCACGGCAGCCGGTACGGGTCCTCGTCGGACTCGTCTTCCCGGTGATGCTGTTGCTGATGTTCGGCTACCTCGTCGGCGGCGGCCGGGGCGTCGAGGGGGAGTACGTCGACTATCTGGTCCCCGGGATGCTCGCGCTGACCATGGCGTTCGGGTTGGAGGCGACCATGATCGCGGTGACTCAGGACCTCGACAAGGGGGTGATCGACCGCTTCCGGTCCATGCCGATGACCAATGGGGCCGTCCTGGTGGGCCGTTCGGCGGCCGACATGCTCCAGTCCGCGCTGGGGCTGACCGCGATGATCGGCGTCGGGTACGCGATCGGCTGGCGGACCCACTCAGGTGTGACCGGACTCCTCGCGGCGGTGGGCCTGTTGCTGCTCTTCCGGTTCGCGATGCTGTGGATCGGCATCCACCTGGCCATGGTCGCCGGGAAGCCGGAGCTGGTGCAGGCCGTGCAGATCCTGGTCTGGCCGGTGGGCTTCCTGTCCAACGCCTTCGCGACCCCCGACTCCATGCCCGGCCGGCTGGGCACGGCCGTCGAGTGGAACCCGCTGTCCCGGACGGCCACGGCGGTACGGGACCTGGTGGGCGGCCCCGGCGGCGAACCGGGACACGTATGGGCGGCGGTCGTATGGCCGTTGGCGCTCCTCGCGGTCTTCTTCCCGCTGGCCGTGAGGAGGTTCGCGCGGCTGAGCCGCTAGTGATGGAAGCCGGTGGCCGCGTCCTTGTCCTTCGTGAACGGGTGCGGCTGGCGCCGCAGTTCGGGCAGCAGCCGCTCCAGGTCCGCCACGAACAGGTCCGCGAGATCGGCCGAGAAGCCGTTGCGGCACACGACCCTGAGCACCGACAGGTCCTCACGGTTCGGCGGGAAGGTGTACGCCGGGACCAGCCAGCCCCGCTCGCGCAGCCGCCGCGAGACGTCGAAGACGTCGTACGACGTGACGTCCGGCGCCGTCGTGAACGCGAACACCGGCAGCTCCTCGCCCCGGGTGAGCAGCCGGAAGTCGCCGAGCGCCGCCACCCGCTCGGCGAGCCCCAGGGCCACGTCCCGTGTGGACTGCTGGACGGCCCGGTAACCCTCGCGGCCCAGCCGTAGGAACGTGTAGTACTGCGCGACGACCTGGGCGCCGGGCCGGGAGAAGTTGAGGGCGAAGGTCGGCATGTCGCCGCCCAGGTAGTTGACCCGGAAGACCAACTCCTCGGGCAGCGCCTCGGCGTCCCGCCACAGCGCCCAGCCGACGCCCGGGTAGACCAGGCCGTACTTGTGCCCGGAGGTGTTGATCGAGGCCACGCGTGGGAGGCGGAAGTCCCACACCAGGTCCTCGTCGAGGAAGGGCGCGACCATCGCGCCGGACGCGCCGTCCACGTGTACCGGGATGTCGAGGCCGGTGCGTTCCTGGAGGGCGTCCAGGGCCGCGCAGAGGTCCGCGATGGGCTCGTAGGAGCCGTCGAAGGTGGAGCCGAGGACGCCGACCACCCCGATGGTGTTCTCGTCGCACAGCTCGGCCGCGGCCTGCGGGTCGAGGTGGTAGCGGTCGCCCTCCATGGGGACCTGCCGGGCCTCCACCTCCCAGAAATTGCAGAACTTCTCCCAGCAGACCTGGACGTTGACGCCCATCACCAGATTGGGGCGCGCGCCCGGGTACCGGTCGGCGTTCCGGCGCGCCCAGCGCCGCTTGAGCGCCATCCCGGCCAGCATGCACGCCTCGCTGGAGCCGGTCGTCGAACAGCCCACGGCGGCCGCGGGATCCGGCGCGTGCCACAGGTCGGCGAGCATCGCCACACAGCGCCGCTCCAGTTCGGCGGTGCGCGGGTACTCGTCCTTGTCGATCATGTTCTTGTCGCGGCACTCCGCCATCAGGACCCCGGCCTGGGGCTCCATCCAGGTGGTGACGAAGGTGGCGAGATTCAGCCGTGAGTTCCCGTCCAGCATCAGCTCGTCGTGGACCAGCTGGTACGCGGTGGCGGGCGGCAGGGGAGCGTCGGGGAGCCGGTGCTTGGGCGGGGCCTCGGCCATCCCGCCGACCGGGTTCGCCTCGCCGTAGAACGGGTTGACGGACAGCGGGCGCTCGTCGGGCTTCTCGGGACCTTTGTGGAGCGGCATGCCTTCGACGGTAGGACGGGAGGATCGGGCTTGCACCTCACGTCGCGTAAGGACTCAGTGTGGAGGGCGAACCGGAAAACGAGCGGAAGTGAGCCGTCGAACACTTGCCCAGTGCTTCATGCTTCAGGGTGGAGGTGGAGGGCATCCTGTCCGCAGCGATCCCGAGGGCCGCAGTGGCATGGCTAAGATCGCCTTGTCCTACAACGAAGTTGTCGGACCTACCGTCGGACGGGCGGGAAGTCAGGCCTGCGGAGGCCGTGTAAGACCGACCTTCACCGGTCGGCGGTGGCTCGTGAAACAGGAACCCGAGGGGGTATCGCGTAGCGGTACGGACCGGACTCTCATGCCCTTGGGCAGGAGAGGGCGTCAATCCGTGGGACAGGTCGCGGGCTTCGCCGGCGTCACGGTGCGCGCACTGCGCCGCCGGCACGAGCTGCTGACCGCCCGGATCGAGAAGCTCCAGAAGATGGCGACGGCCGTGGAGCACGCGATGGAGGCACGCACGATGGGCATCAATCTCACGCCGGAGGAGAAGTTCGAGGTCTTCGGCGACCACGATCCCGAGCAGCACGCCGAGGAGGCCGAGCGGCGCTGGGGCACCAGTGAGGCGTACCGGGAGTCACAGCGCAGGGCGGCCTCGTACACGAAGGAGGACTGGCTGCGGATCAAGCGCGAGGGCGAGGAGCTGACGGCCCGGCTCGCCGCCGCGATGGAGTGGGGGGCCGCCCCGGACTCCGCGGCGGTGATGGACCTGGCCGAGGAGCACCGTGGCTGGATCTCGCGCAACCACTACGCATGCTCGTACGAGATGCACCGAGGCTTGGCCGAGATCTACGTGGCCGATGCGAGGTTCACGGCCACCATCGACGCCGCCGGCCCCGGTCTCGCCGTCTACCTCAGGTCGGCGATCCTCGCGAACGCGGCCCGTCACCCCTCCTAGCTCACAGCTTTGTCTCAGGCGGCGCTCGGTGCATTCTGGGGGTTCTCATGGAACCTGGGTCACCCTGGCTGCGTTGATACGTTTGGGCAGCCAGCCCCGCCCGCCCCACCAGCAGGAGCCACAATCCCGTGACCACGCTCGCGCTCGGCCCCGAGTGGATCAGTCCCGACTATCTGATCGAGACGTTCAGCCTGCCAGGCATTCTGCTGATCGTCTTCGCCGAGTCGGGGCTGTTCGCGTTCCTGCCGGGCGACTCCCTGCTGTTCACGGCGGGCCTCTTCGTCGCGCAGGGCGAGTTCATCAGCCAGCCCCTGTGGCTCGTGTGCACGCTCATCGTGGCGGCCGCCGTCCTCGGCGACCAGGTCGGCTACATGATCGGCAAGTTCTTCGGCCCGAAGCTCTTCAGCCGCCCCAACTCCAAGCTCTTCAAGCAGGAGAACCTGGAGAAGGCCCACGAGTTCATGGAGAAGTACGGCCCGAAGGCGATCGTCCTGGCCCGCTTCGTCCCGATCGTGCGCACCTTCGCCCCCATCGTGGCGGGCGCCGGCCGGATGAAGTACCGCACGTTCCTGACGTACAACGTGATCGGTGGCGTCGCCTGGGGCACGGGCGTGACGCTCGCGGGGTACTGGCTCGGCCAGATCGACGTCATCCACAAGAACGTCGAGGCCATCCTCGTACTGATCGTCTTCGTCTCCGTGGTCCCGATCATCATCGAGTACCTCCGCGAGCGCGGGAAGAAGAAGCGCGAGGCGGCCCAGGCACCGGCGGCTCCGCCCCAGCAGCAGTACCACCCGCACCAGATGGACGACGCGACCACCCAACTCCGCCGCATCCCGTCCAACGACGAGCAGCAGCCGCCCCAGCAGCAGTACTACGGCCAGCAGCAGCCGTACGCCCAGCAGTACCCGCAGCAGCAGTCATACGGCCAGCAGCAGAACCCGTACAACCAGAACCAGGGCTACTAGAGCGCGGGGCCGCTCAGAACCCCCGGGTCCTCTTGGCGGCCCTGCGCTTCCCCGCGGAACCGACCCTCAGGAACATCCGCGAGATCTCCGACCCGAGATTGACCCCGATGGCGATCGCCATGGCCAGCGCCGCCGCCTTCGACAGCGACACCAGCCCTTCGTCGACCTCGTTCTGCGCGATCGACAGCAGCCCGAAGTAGGTCGCCGACCCCGGCAGCAATGGCCCGATCGCCGCGGTCGTGTACGGCAGCGCGGAGGCGAACCGGTACCGCGCCAGCAACTGCCCGAACAGCCCCACGAGCCCCGCGGCCACCGCCGTGGAGGCGACCGGCGACAGCTCGCCCGTGGTGGCCATCGCGCCGTAGACGCACCACGCCACCCCGCCGTTCAGCGTGACCGCCAGCACGGTCGACCGCTCCTGCTGGAGCAGCACCGCGAACGTCAGCGACAGCAGCATCGACGCCCCGATCAGCCACAGCGGCCGCGACCCCGTGGACAGCGCCTCGTCGGGGTTGAGATGGGCCCCCAGCTGCACCCCGACGTAGAGCATCACCAGCACGCCCGCGACGATCCCGACGAAGAAGTACATGACCTCCAGGAGCCGTGCGGAGGCGGTGATGTAGAAGCCGGTCAGCCCGTCCTGGACGCCCGCCACCAGGGCTCGCCCGGGCAGCAGCGCGAACAGCCCACCGGTGATGACGGCGGACGCCTTCACGTCGACGTCGGCCAGGGTCAGCGCGATCCCGATCGCGGCCGGCGGCATCGCGGCGACCGTGAACTGGTAGAACTCCGGCAGCCCGCGCCCCGCGCACAGCCAGGCCAGCCGGTCGCCGAGCATCGCGCCGAGCATGGCCGCGACGAACACCACGAGGTCACCGCCGACGAGGACGGAGGCCGCGCCCGCGAGCAGCCCGCTCGCCGAGGTGAGCACCCAGGTCGGGTACGGATGCCGGTTGCGGCGGATCTCGGCGAGCCGCCCGTAGGCGTCCTCCAGGGAGATCGCCGTCTCGGCGTCGCTGAGGTCGGCGACGAGCCGGTAGACGGCCGACAGGCGCGTGTAGTCGGTGCCGCGCCGCCGGACCGTCCGCGAGGCCGTCACCGGGTCGTCCACGAGCGAGGGCTGGTACGAGATCGACAGCAGGGTGAAGGTGACGTTCGGCTCGCAGCGGTCGAGGCCGTAGGAGCGGCACACGGCGAACATCGCCGCCTCCACGTCCTCCGCGCCCTCGCCGCCCGCCAGCAGCAGCTCGCCGATGCGCAGGGTGAGGTCGAGCACGCGCGGGACGGCCGGACCGCCCTCCTCGGCCTTCACGGCCTGCTCGGGCGCCGGGCGCTCGGCCACCGGCATCCGCAGCATCGTGCGCATCCGGTCCTGCCAGGGCAGGTCCTTGGTCAGGCTGACCGCCGGTATGCCGCCCGGCGGGGTGAAGGCGGGCGGGGCGTTGTGGGCGCTGTAGGTGCGCGGAGTGCTGAACGCCGAGCCCTCGGGCTCCGGCGCGGGCGCCTGGGGGACGTCGAGGCCCGTGGGGACGGCGAACTCGGACGTGGTCTCCGACTCCGTGACGCCCTTGGGGGCGGCGAGCCCCCGCGGGATCGCGAACTCGGACGTGATCTCGGGGTCATAGCCACCCCTCGCCTCGTCCGACTGCGGTTTCCGGGTCTCCGCTTCCGTCACTTGAGCAGCGCTCCCTCCACGACGCCTCCGGCAGCCTCAGTATGCGCGGGCATGCGAAGGGGCCGCACGCGTGCGCGTACGGCCCGTTCACCCGCCGGAGACTCAGTGGCCGCCCGACTCCTTGAAGCGCTTGTACGACCGCTCGATCTCGATCTCGGCGTCCGTACGGCCCACCCAGTTGGCGCCCTCGACGGACTTGCCGGGCTCCAGGTCCTTGTAGACCTCGAAGAAGTGCTGGATCTCCAGGCGGTCGAACTCGGAGACGTGGTGGATGTCGCGCAGGTGCTCGACGCGCGGGTCCGTCGCCGGGACGCACAGCAGCTTGTCGTCGCCGCCGGCCTCGTCGGTCATCCGGAACATGCCGATCGCACGGCACTTGATGAGGCAGCCCGGGAACGTCGGCTCGTCAAGAATGACCAGCGCGTCCAGCGGGTCGCCGTCCTCGCCGAGGGTGTTCTCGACGAAGCCGTAGTCGGTCGGGTAGGCGGTCGAGGTGAAGAGTCGACGGTCCAGGCGGATCCGACCGGTCTCGTGGTCCACCTCGTACTTGTTCCGCGAACCCTTCGGGATCTCGATCGTGACGTCGAACTCCACCGGTGGCTCCTCCATGATCAGCACATCGTTCTGGTGGTTAAGTGTCCCTCACGCCGGTGTGTGATCGCGAAAGGGGCTGGTGGTCGTGCCTGAACTGAGGCCTTGGCGGGCCGCGAGACCGCATGTCACGCGGTTCGTGAACGCCGTACGCCCCCGTCTGGCACGCGCCACGGACGCCGTACGCCCCGGTCTGACCCGGGCCGCGGACGCCGTACGGCCCTCGCTCGCGCGCACCGCGGCCGCCGTGAAGCCGCAGGTCACGCGGGTCAGGCGGGCCGTGGAGCCGCAGCTGGCGCGGATTCCGTGGCCGAAGCCCGTCGGGCCCTGGCGCTACACCGCGGTCGCCACCACCGCCGGACTGGCGCTGGCCGCCACCGTGGCGATGGCCGCCGGACCGTGGGACTCCTCGGGTCAGCGTACGGCCGAGCGGGACCGGGTCACCGCCCTGGAACAGCCGGGTGGCGCAGATCACGGCGGCTCCGGTACGTCGGCGCAGGGGCCCCGGCCCGCCCCGAGCGCCCCCTCCGTGCTCGCCGGTCTCGGCGGCTCCGTCGGCTCCCCGCAGCCCGCGCCGACCGGGCGGGCCCTCGGTGCCGTCCTGGAGCCGCTGCTGGGGGAGGCGGCCCTTGGCACGCGCCGTACGGCCGCCGTCGTGGACGTGGCCACCGGCAAGCGGCTGTTCGGCGCCGGCGCGGACGCCGGGCAGACCCCCGCCTCCACCACCAAGCTCGCCACCGCGGTCGCCGCCCTGTCCGCCCTCGGGCCCGACCACCGCCTCACCACCCGGGTCGCCCTCGAACCCGACACCAAGGAACTCGTGCTGGTCGGCGGCGGCGACCCCACGCTCACCGCGTCCGAGGACCCGGGGGAGTGGGCGAGCCTGCGCGAACTGGCCGCCGACACCGCCTCCGCCCTGAAGAAGCGCGGCATCACCAAGGTGACGCTGTCGTACGACACGAGCCTCTACGCCGGGTCCCAGATGCACCCGATCGGGGTCAACGACAACCTCGCCCCCGTCAGCCCCCTGATGAACGACGAGGGCCGCACCGACGGCTCGACCAGCGGTACCGCGCTCCGGGTGAGCGACCCCGCGGCGGCGGCGACCCAGCTGTTCGCCAAGCTCCTGGCACTGCAGAACATCACCACCAGCTCTCCCGGCCCCTCCAAGGCGACCGCCCGGGCGCAGACGCTCGCCGAGGTCTCCTCGCCGCCGCTGTCCGCCCTGGTCGAGCGCATGCTGACCAACAGCGACAACGACATCGCCGAGGCCCTGGCCCGCCAGACGGCCGTCGCGACCAAGGAGCGCGCCGACTTCGAGGGCGCCGGCAAGGCGATCCGCACCCAGCTCAGGAAGCTCGGGATCCCGCTGACCGGCACCGCCTTCCACGACGGCAGCGGCCTCGACCGCGCCGACCGGCTCACCGCCGACACCCTCACGGCCCTGCTGGTGAAGGCCGGCAGCGCCGACCACCCCGAACTCCGCGCCGTCCTGACGGGCCTTCCGGTGGCGGGCTTCACCGGCACGCTGGCGAGCCGTTACACGGACGGCGCGGCAGGGGTCGTACGGGCGAAGACGGGCACCCTGACGGGCGTGAACACCCTGGCGGGGACGGTCGTCGACCAGGACGGACGGCTGCTCGCCTTCGCGTTCATGGCCGGCGGGACGACGAGCGCGCCGGCCGCCCAGGCCGCGCTGGACGGGGCGGCGACGGCCCTCGCGGGCTGCGGCTGCCGCTGACCGCAGCGGGCCCGGCGGCGGCGCCCGCAGCTTGGGCGGGAGTCCACTTTGGCTGCCCGAGCGGCCTGCCCGTAGCGGGGACGCTCACGTACGGTTGACGCATGACGAGCATCGGTGGTGCCGAGATGGTCGACTGGAATCTCGCGGTCGCGACCGCGACCCGGCTCGTACGGCCGGGCCCCGACGTGAGCCGTGACGAGGCCCGGGCCGTCGTCGCGGAACTGCGCCGGCACGCCAAGGCCTCGGAGGAACACGTTCGCGGCTTCACCCGGATGGGGACGGGGGACGTCCACGACACTCCCGTCCTGGTCGTCGACCGGCCCGGCTGGGTGCGGGCGAACGTCGCCGGGTTCCGGGAGATCCTCAAGCCGCTCCTCGACAAGATGCAGGAGCGGCGCGGCAGCACCCCCGGCGGCGCGGTCCTCGGCGCCGTCGGCGGCAAGGTGACCGGCGTCGAGCTGGGCATGCTGCTGTCGTTCCTGTCCTCCCGCGTCCTCGGCCAGTACGAGACCTTCGCCCCGGCCACCCGCGAACTGCCCGCCGGAGAGAACGGCGGCGGCCGTCTCCTCCTGGTCGCCCCGAACATCGTGCACGTCGAGCGCGAACTCGACGTCCAGCCCCACGACTTCCGCCTCTGGGTCTGCCTCCACGAGGAGACCCACCGCACGCAGTTCACGGCCGTGCCCTGGCTCCGCGACCACCTGGAGGGCGAGATCCAGTCGTTCCTGGGCGAGACCGAGGTCGACCCCATGACCGTCCTGGAGCGCATCCGGGAGGCCGCCCAGTCCCTCGCCGGGGGCCGCCCCGAGGGCGAGGAGGACGACGGCGGGCGCTCCCTCGTCGAGATCGTGCAGACGCCGGCCCAGCGGGAGATCCTCGGCCGCCTCACCGCCGTGATGTCCCTCCTGGAGGGCCACGCCGACTTCGTGATGGACGGGGTGGGCCCGGAGGTCGTCCCGACCGTCTCCGAGATCCGCGAGAAGTTCCAGCAGCGCAGGGCCAAGGGCGCCTCCCGGCTGGACATGGCCCTGCGCAGGCTGCTGGGCCTGGACGCCAAGCTCCGGCAGTACCGCGACGGCGAGCGCTTCGTCCGCGCCGTCGTCGACCAGGTCGGCATGGACGGCTTCAACCGCGTGTGGACCTCCCCGAACACCCTGCCGACCAAGTCGGAGATCGCCAAACCGGCGGACTGGGTCGCGCGGGTGCACCGCAAGGCCGATTCGTGAGCGGTGCGCGCACCGCAGGAGAGGAATCCGGCCGACGGCAGGCGAACGCCCCTTCAATCACCCGTCCGAGGGACCGTGAGCCATGGGTAGGCGTGCAATGCTCGGGGAACGGCCCGGTTCTGTCACCATCTACACACTCTGAGTGACCGAACCCGGGCTCACCCCCCGAAAACTTCATGAAGGGAACCGGACATGGGTCCCCATCCTGCGGTCGCGGCGATACGCCTGGCGGTCCGCCGCGTCCTCCACGACATCCTCAACGAAGCCAGCCGCACAGCCGCCTACCGCGAGCCGGCCGGTGAGATCCCCGCTCCCGGCACCCCGCACGAGAACCGCACCCCGCACGAGCGCCCGCCGTCGCCGCTCGTGCTCGTGGCGTGTTCCGGCGGCGCCGACTCCATGGCCCTCGCCTCCGCCCTCGCCTTCGAGGCCCCCAAGCTCGGCGTCCGCGCCGGCGGCGTCACCGTCGACCACGGCCTGCAGCCCGGCTCCGACCTGCGCGCCGACGAGGTCGTCCTCCGGCTCCGCGAACTCGGCCTCGACCCCGTCGAGTCCGTCGCCGTCACCGTCGGCCGCGACGGCGGCCCCGAGGCCGCCGCCCGGGACGCCCGCTACGCTGCCCTGGACGCGGCCGCCGCCCGGCACGGCGCCCTCGCCGTCCTGCTCGGCCACACCCGCGACGACCAGGCCGAAACCGTCCTGCTGGGCCTCGCCCGCGGCTCCGGCATCCGCTCCCTGTCCGGGATGGCCGCGGTCTCGGGGGCCGACGGCCGCTACCGCCGCCCCTTCCTCCAGCTCGACCGGCAGACCGCCCGCAAGGCCTGCATGGTCCAGGCGCTGCCCGTCTGGGACGACCCGCACAACACCGACCCCGCCTACACCCGCTCCCGGCTGCGCCACGAAGGCCTGCCCGCCCTGGAGAAGGCGCTCGGCAAGGGCGTCGTCGAGGCGCTCGCCCGCACCGCCCAGCTCTCCCGCGACGACGCCGACGCCCTCGACACCTGGGCCCGACAGGCCGAGGCCTCCGTACGCGACGCCGCCGGCCTCCTGGAGTGCGCCAAGCTCTACGCCCTGCCGCCCGCCGTGCGCCGCCGCATCCTGCGCCAGGCGGCCATCGAGGCGGGCGCCCCGGCCGGCTCGCTGTTCGCCCGTCACATCGAGGAAGTCGACCGGCTGATCACCGGCTGGCGCGGCCAGGGAGCCATCAATCTCCCGGGCAAGGTCGTCGCCCAGCGGCAGGGTGGCAGACTGGTGATTCGGCAAGGCTGAATCTCGTCCCCCTTTGTGGGGGATCCGGGTGCTTCTTCGAGGCCCGGGCAGCCGGTGGGACGACCGAAAGTGATGCGGGTGGACGCGAAAGACATGGGTGCCGACCTCAAAGAGGTACTCATCACCAAGGAAGAGATCGACGCGAAGCTCGTGGAGCTCGCCGCGAAGATCGACGCGGAGTACGCGGGCAAGGACCTGCTCATCGTCGGCGTCCTCAAGGGCGCGGTGATGGTCATGGCCGACCTCGCCCGGGCGCTGTCCACCCCCGTCACCATGGACTGGATGGCCGTGTCCTCCTACGGCGCGGGCACCCAGTCCTCCGGTGTGGTGCGGATCCTCAAGGACCTCGACACCGACATCAAGGGCCGGCACGTCCTCATCGTCGAGGACATCATCGACTCCGGTCTGACGCTGTCCTGGCTGATCTCCAACCTCGGCTCGCGCGAGCCCGAGTCCCTGAAGATCTGCACGCTGCTGCGCAAGCCCGAGGCCGCCAAGGTCGCCATCGACGTCGAGTGGGTGGGCTTCGACATCCCCAACGAGTTCGTCGTCGGCTACGGCCTCGACTACGCCGAGAAGTACCGCAACCTCCCGTTCGTCGGTACGCTCGCGCCCCACGTCTACGGCGGCTGACCCGAAGGGCCCAGCCTCGTAGGAAGATCGGGAACCCCGGCGGCCGTCGCGCCGTTGGAGCATGCAGACGCGGTTCGCCAGCCGTCCCGTGCGGCTTCGGGCGACAATGCTGGGGTACCGTCAGAAGAACTGTCTTATCAAACTCACTATGGCAGGAGGGACGGGGCGGCACCGCTCCGTATGGATGGACGTGAAGCGATACTTCCGTGGGCCGGTCATGTGGATCGTGCTGGCCGTCCTTGCCGTGGTCGTGTTGATGCAGGTCGTCGGCTCGTCCGGCGGCTACAAGACGGTGGACACCGGCCAGGTCGTCCAGGCGATCAATGACAACAAGGTCCAGCAGGCCAAACTGACCACCGGCGACGAGCAGACCATCAAGGTCGAGCTCAAGGACGGCGAGAAGGTCGACGGCAGCTCGAAGATCCAGGCGAGCTACATCGGAGACCAGGGCCGTGACCTCGCCAATGTGCTGCAGAACAAGTACCAGGACAAGCAGATCCCGGACGGTTACACCGTCTCGCCGACGAAGCAGAACGCCTTCGTCGGGATCCTGCTCTCCCTGCTCCCCTTCGTCCTCATCGTGGTCGTCTTCCTGTTCCTGATGAACCAGATGCAGGGCGGCGGCTCCCGGGTGATGAACTTCGGGAAGTCCAAGGCCAAGCTCATCACCAAGGACACCCCGAAGACGACGTTCGCGGACGTCGCGGGCTCGGACGAGGCCGTCGAGGAGCTCCAGGAGATCAAGGAGTTCCTGCAGGAACCCGCCAAGTTCCAGGCGGTCGGGGCCAAGATCCCCAAGGGCGTACTGCTGTACGGCCCTCCCGGCACCGGCAAGACCCTGCTCGCGCGCGCCGTCGCGGGCGAGGCCGGTGTCCCCTTCTACTCGATCTCGGGTTCCGACTTCGTCGAGATGTTCGTCGGTGTCGGTGCCTCCCGAGTCCGTGACCTCTTCGAGCAGGCCAAGGCGAACGCCCCGGCGATCGTCTTCGTCGACGAGATCGACGCGGTCGGCCGCCACCGCGGCGCCGGCCTCGGCGGCGGTCACGACGAGCGCGAGCAGACGCTGAACCAGCTGCTCGTCGAGATGGACGGCTTCGACGTCAAGGGCGGTGTGATCCTCATCGCCGCGACGAACCGGCCCGACATCCTCGACCCGGCCCTCCTGCGCCCCGGCCGCTTCGACCGCCAGATCGCGGTCGACCGCCCGGACATGCAGGGCCGTCTGGAGATCCTCAAGGTCCACCAGAAGGGCAAGCCGGTCGCTCCCGACGTCGACCTGTCGGCCGTCGCGCGTCGCACCCCGGGCTTCACCGGCGCGGACCTGAGCAACGTCCTCAACGAGGCCGCCCTGCTCACCGCCCGCAGCGACAAGAAGCTGATCGACAACTCCATGCTGGACGAGGCGATCGACCGGGTGGTCGCGGGCCCGCAGAAGCGGACCCGGATCATGTCGGACAAGGAGAAGAAGATCACCGCGTACCACGAGGGCGGACACGCCCTGGTCGCGGCGGCTTCCCCGAACTCCGACCCGGTCCACAAGATCACGATCCTCTCCCGAGGCCGTGCTCTGGGCTACACGATGGTCCTGCCGGACGAGGACAAGTACTCGACCACGCGCAACGAGATGCTCGACCAGCTGGCCTACATGCTGGGTGGTCGCGCCGCCGAGGAACTGGTCTTCCACGACCCGACCACCGGCGCCGCGAACGACATCGAGAAGGCCACCGCCACGGCCCGCGCGATGGTCACGCAGTACGGCATGACCGAGCGTCTCGGCGCCATCAAGTTCGGCGGCGACAACACCGAGCCGTTCCTCGGACGTGAGATGGCTCACCAGCGCGACTACTCGGAAGAGGTCGCCGCGCTGGTCGACGAAGAGGTCAAGAAGCTCATCGAGAACGCGCACAACGAGGCCTGGGAGATCCTGGTCGAGAACCGCGACGTCCTCGACAACCTGGTGCTCCAGCTGCTGGAGAAGGAGACGCTGGGCAAGGAGGAGATCGCCGAGATCTTCTCCGCCATCGTCAAGCGCCCGGCGCGACCGGCCTGGACCGGTTCCTCCCGGCGCACCCCCTCCACCCGTCCGCCGGTGCTCTCTCCCAAAGAGCTCGCACTGACGAACGGCGCCAACGGCGCGACCCCGGCGATCTCCACCGCCAAGGTCACCGCCGCGGAGCCGGCCGCGGAAGCGGTGCCGGAGGAGCGCCCGGAGAGCTGACCTGCACGGTCACCCCGGTGACCCCAGCAGGCCCGGAATGGATGCCGCGCCCCCCAGGTTTTAGCCTGGGGGGCGCGGCGCTTTTCGGCCGCTTTCGAGGGACTCCAGGAAGAGGCACCAGATGACCGACCCCGTGACGCTGGACGGCGAGGGCTCCATCGGCGAGTTCGACGAGAAGCGCGCCGAGAACGCCGTACGCGAACTCCTGATCGCGGTCGGCGAGGACCCGGACCGCGAGGGACTGAGGGAGACGCCGGCGCGGGTGGCGCGGGCGTACAAGGAGATATTCGCGGGGCTGTGGCAGAAGGCCGAGGACGTCCTGACGACGACGTTCGACCTGGGGCACGACGAGATGGTGCTCGTGAAGGACATCGAGGTCCTGAGCTCCTGTGAACACCACCTCGTGCCGTTCGTCGGGGTCGCCCACGTCGGGTACATCCCGTCCACCGACGGCAAGATCACCGGACTGTCGAAGCTGGCCCGGCTGGTGGACGTCTACGCCCGCCGGCCGCAGGTGCAGGAACGACTCACCACGCAGATCGCCGACTCGCTGATGGAGATCCTGGAGCCGCGCGGGGTCATCGTCGTGGTCGAGTGCGAACACATGTGCATGTCGATGCGCGGGGTCCGCAAGCCGGGGGCGAAGACCATCACCTCGGCGGTGCGCGGTCAGCTGCGCGATCCGGCCACCCGCAACGAGGCGATGAGCCTGATCATGGCACGCTGATCAGGCGGCCGAGGGCGCGCCCGTGTTGCGGTCGTCGTCCTCCGGGAGCTTGCAGACGCGCTCCAGGAAGATGGCGGCCACTATGACGGCGATGCCCGCGAGGACCGAGAAGCCGGCGTAGATGGCCTGGTCGCGGCGGGCGGGGATGTCGAGGGACTCCAGCAGGAAGACGCCGGTGCCGCCGTACATGCCGGAGACGAGGGCCGCGACCAGGGCGCTGGCCTGGCCGAAAACGACCGCGCGGGCGGCCATCAGGGGGTCGACGCCCTTCGCCTCGGGGCTCCGCTCGCGCTGGGCCTTGAGGCGGGCGCGGATCGAGAGCGCCGTGGCCACCAGGACGACGGCGATCAGGGCGAGCACCACGGGGGCGGCCAGCGGGACGCTGGGGAGCGTCCCCACGGAGTTCCACAGGCGGGCACCCGCCCAGGACAGGACTCCGGCTACGGCGAACACGCCGGCCAGCAGCCTGATGCGCAGCTCTTTCACGGTGCCCCTTCAGCTCCCCCGTCGTCCCACGAAGTGTGGCCGTCTTGACCTTAACGGCTATTCGGGCAGCCGGAGTTCCAGGTCGCCCCGGGGTTCCACGCCGTCGCGGGTGAGGGTGCCGAGGAGGTCGGCGACCGGGCCCCGGCCGGGCAGCTGGGCCTCGGGCTCCACGTCGTGCCAGGGGGCGAGGACGAAGGCGCGCTGATGGGCGCGCGGGTGGGGGAGGGTGAGCACCGGGTCGTCGGAGACGACCTCCGCGTACGCGACGATGTCGACGTCCAGCGTGCGCGGGCCCCAGCGCTCGTCCCGGACCCGGTTGAAGGCCTCCTCGACCGCGTGCGCCCGCTCCAGCAGGGAGGACGGGGGGAGCGTGGTCTTCAGCACCACCACCGCGTTGAAGTACGAGGGCTGGCTGTCCGGGGCCACGCCCCACGGCTCGGTCTCGTAGACCGGTGAGACCGCCTTGATGCGCACGCCCGGGGTGTCCTCCAGGGCGTCGATGGCGCCCTGGAGGGTCTCCAGGCGGTTGCCGAGGTTGGAGCCGAGGGAGATCACGGCCCGCTTGGGGTTGTGGAGCGTGGTGTCGGCCGCGTCCACCTGCTGCACGACGGAGGCGGGCACCGGCTGGACGGTCGGGTCGCTGGGGCCCGTGAAGGACGCGGTCATACTCGGCTCCGGGTGATCGTGACGGTCACGTCGTCGAAGGGGACGGTGATCGGTGCGTCGGGCTTGTGGACCCGGACCTCGACCTCCTCTACCCCCGCGTGCTTCAGACAGGCCTGCGCGATGCGCTCGGCGAGCGTCTCGATGAGGTTGACGGGCTCGCCCTCGACGACGGCCACGACCTCCTCCGCCACGATGCCGTAGTGCACGGTCTTCGCCAGGTCGTCGTCGGCCGCGGCCGGACGGGTGTCGAGCCCGAGGACGAGGTCCACGACGAAGGTCTGGCCCTCCGCGCGCTCCTCGGGGAACACGCCGTGGTACCCGCGGGCCTTCAGGCCGCGCAGCGCGACACGATCCACGCGAATCACTCCTGCAATCGTCGGTCGGGGCCGGTGGGTGCCGGGTGCGGGCGGCACCCCGGCCTTCGTCGAATCTACCCGCGGGCACTGACAGGCACGGGCCACGGGGGCGTCGGCCCGCACCGGGGCCAGGAGGTTTCATCAGGCGTTTCCCCTGGGGAACCCGGCGGCTCACGGGTTGGTAGCCGCCCATACCCAGGGGTTCGTGATTCCAACCACTTCTTGGGCCGAGGGGGTCCTTGCCGGGTTCGGGAGGGGCGCCGCGGGGTCACGCGGGACTGTCGTCGTCCTCGTCCTCGTCGTTCTCGGCCAGCACCGGGGAGGCGTGGTGGGACCACAGCTTCCAGCCGTCCGGGGTGCGCCGGAACACGTTCGTGGCGACCACCAGCTGGCCGACCAGCGGGCCCAGCTCCTCACCGCCCTCGGGGGCCGGGCCGCCGCTGAGGATGTTCTCGGTGCAGGTCACCAGGGCGGTGTCGCCGGTCACGGAGACATGCACGTCGGTGAGGAAGAACTGGATGTAGTCGGTGTTCGCCATGATCAGCGCGTACGACCTGAGGACCTCGCCGCGACCGGTCAGCACCGGCCAGCCGGGGTGCACGCAGGAGACCACGCCGACGTCCGCCGGGTCGTGGTACTCCTCGTCGACGCCCAGGTCGGACGGGGTCAGCCAGAGCGAGGACACCGCCTCGAAGTCGCCGCGCTCCAGTGCCTCGTAGAAGGCGGTGTTGGCGGCTTCCACCTGCTCGACCTCGGTGTGGGGGGCGCTCACAGGGCTCCTTCCGCGCCGTTGCGCGCGGTGCGCGCTCCCTCCACGGCGCGGGCGACCCGTACCGCGTCCGCCGTCGCGTGCACCTCGTGGACGCGGACCGCCCAGGCGCCGGCCTGCGCGGCGAGGGCGGAGACGGCGGCGGTGGCGGCGTCGCGTTCGCGGGCCGGGGGCGGGGCGCCGTTCGGGTCGGCCAGGACGCGGCCGAGGAAGCGCTTGCGGGAGGCGGCGACCAGGAGCGGGTGGCCGAGGGTGAGGAGACGGTCCAGGTGGGCGAGCAGGACGAGGTCGTGCTCGGCGTCCTTGGAGAAGCCGAGGCCGGGGTCGACGACGATCCGGTCGGGGGCGATGCCGCCCGCGAGAACGGCCTCCACGCGCGCGTGCAGTTCGTCGACGACCTCGGCGACGACGTCGGCGTAGACGCCCCTGACGTTGCCGCCCTCCAGGAAGCCGCGCCAGTGCATGACGACGAAGGGTGCGCCCGCCTCGGCCACGACCGGGATCATGGCCGGGTCGGCGAGGCCGCCGCTGACGTCGTTGACGAGGGCGGCGCCGGCCTCCAGGGAGCGGGCGGCGACGGAGGCCCGCATGGTGTCGACGGAGACCGTGACGCCCTCGGAGGCCAGGCCGCGGACGACCGGGATGACCCGGCGCAGTTCCTCGGCCTCGTCGACGCGGGTCGCGCCGGGCCGGGTGGACTCGCCGCCGACATCGACGAGGTCGGCGCCCTCGGTGACCAGGGCGAGTCCGTGCTTGACGGCGGCCGCGGTGTCGAACCAGCGGCCGCCGTCGGAGAAGGAGTCGGGGGTGACGTTCACGACCCCCATGACCGCGCAGCGGTCCCATTGAGGAAGTCCCGCGACGCGACCGCGTCCGCTCTGCGTGCTCATACGTTCAGCCTAGGCCCCGTGCGGAGCCGTACGGCCGTGTGCGGGGTCAGGCCGCTCTGGCGTCCCGCTCCGTGACCGCGTGCGCACACACGCGTGCGGCGCGGGAGCGACGGCGCAGGAAGCGCGGCAGCGGGAGGGCGAGGTTGACGAACCCCTCGGCCTGCATGGCGGCGAAGCCGATGCGGGGCAGGTCCGCGGAGGCGCGGTAGACGACGAAGCGGGGCTCCCAGCGGGGCTGGAACTTCGCGTTGAACTTGTACAGCGACTCGATCTGGAACCAGCGGGAGAGGAAGACCAGCAGTCCCCGCCAGGCGCGCAGCACCGGGCCCGCGCCGATCTTCTCGCCGCGCGCCAGCGCCGAGCGGAACATCGCGAAGTTGAGCGACACGCGCGTGATGCCGAACTTCGGTGCCGCCTGGAGGGCCGCGACGATCAGCAGTTCGTTCATGCCGGGGTCGGCCGCGCGGTCGCGGCGCATCAGGTCCAGGGAGGCGCCGTCGGTTCCCCACGGCACGAAGTGCAGGATCGCCTTCAGGTCGCCGTAGGGGCCGGGGTGCTCGTCCGCCTTGTGGGCGGTCGCGATGAGGCAGTCCCCGTCGGAGGGGTCGCCGACCCGGCCCAGGGCCATGGAGAAGCCCCGCTCGGTGTCGGTGCCGCGCCAGTCGTCGGCGGCCAGCCGGATCCGCTCCAGCTCGCCCTCCCCGAGGTCACGGACGCGCCGTACCCGGGTCTCGTAACCGGCGCGCTCGATACGCTTGACCATCTGGCGCACGTTGCGCATCGCGCGGCCGGCCAGGGAGAAATCCGCGACGTCCACCACCGCCTCGTCGCCGAGTTCCAGGCAGTCCAGGCCGGTCTCGCGGGTCCACACCTCACCACCGGTCTCCGAGCAGCCCATGACGGCGGGCGTCCAGGAGTGCGCCTGGGCCTCGTCCATGAAGCGCTCGATGGCGCCGGGCCAGGCCTCGACGTCGCCGATCGGGTCGCCGCTGGCGAGCATCACGCCGGAGACCACGCGGTAGGTGACGGCCGCCTTCCCGCTCGGGGAGAAGACGACGGCCTTGTCGCGACGGAGCGCGAAGTGGCCGAGGGAGTCCCGGCGGCCGTGCTTCTCCAGGAGGGCCCGCAGGCGGACCTCGTCCTCCTCGGTGAGCTGGGCCGCGGGGTGCTCGGGGCGGAAGGCGAGGTAGATCGTCGTGATCGCCGTCAGCAGGCCCAGGGCGCCCAGGGAGAAGGCGACCGTCCAGGAGGTGTTGCCCTGGTAGTCGACCGGGCCCTCGAAGCCGAACAGGCCGTACAGGACGTGTGTCAGGCGATCGGCCAGGCTCGGGTCGCCGACCATGCGGTTCGGGTGGACGCTGACGATGACCAGTCCGAGGACGAGGGAACCGGCGCCCATGAGGACGAAGTTGGCGAGCGCGCGCCACCTGCTGCGCGGGTCGGGCAGCGCCGCGAACTGGTCGCGGTGGCGCAGCAGCGGTGCCAGCAGCGCGAGCGAGATGACCGCGCCGAGCAGCGAGTGCCGGTACGTGAACTGCGCCAGCGCGCCCGCCGGCAGCAGGGCCACCGCCGCGCGCCAGGCCCGCCGCTTGCGGCGCCTGAGGCCGTGGGCGAGCAGCAGCAACAGCACGCCGGTGCTCAGCGAGAGCGCGGCCGCGAACGGGCCGAGCGCGCCGGGCAGCACCTCGGCCATGGTGTGCATACGACTGTGCCGGAAGCGCGGGAAGACGCCGGCGGCGATGTCCAGCAGGCCCACGAGCGCACAGGCTCTGGCGACGAGGACGGGCACCGCCTCGGGGCGTGGTCCGCGCACTGCGCGGTGCATCCAGGTTGATCGGTGCGGAACCCCGCCCGACATTTCCTCATCTGTCCTGACAGACATCGCATCCCGTAGTTCTGCGAGTGACTTTGGATCCGGAGCCGATCGGGGCATCCGGCGACATTGCGCCCTCTAGGACGGTGTCTCGGAGACACAGGTTCACTCATCTCCCCAAAGCCGTTTCAAAGGCAGAGGAAAGCGAAAGCAAGCAATGAGTCTCACGAGCAACAACACGCTGGTGGCCGCGGTGCTGGCCGCCGTACTGCTGTTCGGTGGCACGGTGTGGCTGTGGCCGCGGCTGGCCCGGCGCGGCTGGCGTGCCGTCGGCGGACGGGTCGGGCTGCTGCTCGCGACTCAGCTGACGCTCTTCGTGGCCGTGGGCCTCGCCGCCAACCAGGCCTTCGGCTTCTACGCCTCCTGGGCCGACCTGTTGGGCCGGGAGACCGGCCAGGGCGTGGTCGTCGACCACACCCCGGGCATCCGCTCGAACGGGCCGCTGCGGGTGACCGACATACGGCAGATGCAGGCGACCGGCGGTTTTCGGCCGTCGTCGGGCGGACAGATCCAGCAGGTCGACATCGTGGGCCGGACGACGCACATCGCGTCACCGGCGTACGTCTATCTGCCCCCGGAGTATTTCCAGGAGCGCTATCGCGGGCGGACCTTTCCCGCGGCCGTCGTTCTCACCGGATATCCGGGCACGGCACGGGCGTTGGTCGACAAGCTCCACTACCCGCGCACGGCTCTGGACCTCGCGAGGGAAGGCCGTATGCAGCCGATGATCCTGGTGATGCTGCGTCCGACGGTGGCGCCGCCGCGGGACACCGAGTGCGTGGACGTGCCGGGCGGTCCGCAGACCGAGTCGTTCTTCGCGCAGGACCTCACCGAGGCCGTGGCGGAGCACTACAGGGTGGGCAAGGGGCCCGGCAGCTGGGGCGTGATCGGCGACTCCACGGGCGGCTACTGCGCGCTGAAGCTCGCGATGCACCACCCGCGCGTGTTCGCCGCGGGGGCGGCCCTGTCGCCGTACTACAAGGCGCCCGTCGACCCCACCACGGGCGACCTTTACCAGGGCCGCAAGGACGTACGGAACCGCGCGAACCTCTGGTGGTGCCTCAAACACCTTCCGGCGCCCGACACCTCACTGCTCGTCACCAGCAGCAAAGAGGGCGAGTCGAACTACAAGGACACCCTGAAGTTCATAGAGCGTGTGCAGGCCACGGGCCTGACGCGGATCTCGTCGATCATCCTCGAAAGCGGCGGGCACAACTTCAACACCTGGCGCCGGGAGATTCCCGCGACCCTGGAATGGGTGAGCGGGCGCCTGGGCGACCACTGGAAATGATCATGAAATGGCGGGGGCCGGGAAACCCGATGCTGTGTGAAGGCCGCGGGGTGGCTGTGTTTTTACGGGGCGGGGCACCACGATTCGCCTACGCGCGGTAAGTTTCTGGCCATGCCACGTGGACGTCACCGCCATTCCCCGCCCTTGCACAGGCTGCTGCCTCCCTCGGCGATCGCCGGCGTCTCCCTCGTCTGCGCCTTCGGTCCCTGGGTGTTCTCGCAGACCGCCGTGCTGCGCGTGATAGCCGCCGTCGCCGCGGCCGTCGCGGTCGTCGGGGCGGCGGTCATGCGCCGCTGGGACGCGCAGGCCGGCAAACAGGTCGCCGACCTCACACGCGCGCGGGCGAGCGACGAGTGGCGGCACGAGGAGCGGGTCGCCGAACTCGAGACCGACCTCGACGAGTCGCGGGAGCTGCGCGGCAAGCTGGAGCAGCGGCTGCGCGCCAAGCGCACCGAACTCGCCGGGCTGCGCAACGAACACGCGGCGCTGCTGCGGCGGTACGCCACCGCCGAGACCGAGCGGGCGAGCGCCCTGGAGGGCCGCCGTCTGCTGGAGATAGAGGCGACCGTGCCGTCGTCGCGGGCGCTGCCGGCGGGGGAGGCGGACGAGGGCGACGGGATCGACACCGAGGTCGGCGACGACGAGGCTGTGGCTGCCTCGGCCGAGGACGGTGTCGCGGAGGAGTCCGAGTCCGAGCGGCCCGCGATCTTCTCGCCGGAGGGGTCCCGGCTGTTCCTGCGGGCCAAGGCGGCGCTGAAGCGGCTCGACGAGGACGGCGAGGGTTCCGACGCCGAGGACGGCCTGGATGTCGAGGGCGACTCGGACACCGATGGCGACTCGGACAGCGAGGGCGTCGAGGGGCCCGGGGGTGACGCGTCGAGCGAGCCCGAGGCCGCGGTGGGCGCCAAGTCCCCGGTCGGTGCGAAGGCGGTGGCCGGCACCAAGAACGTGACCGCCCCGGCTCCCCGCGTCGAGCCCAAGAGCGAGTCGGTGAACGCGGGTTCGGTAGAGCCGGGCGCCAAGTCCGACGCCGGTACGGAGGCCGCCCAGGAGGACGAGGCGCGGGGGAAGCCCGAGGCGGTCGACGCGCATGAGCACGCGGCCGCCGCCCCCTCGGCCAGAGGCACACAGCCGGTGCAGCGGCCCGCCGGACACTTCATCGAGCCGACCGCCGTGGCGGTCGTGCCCGCCGCCCCCGCACGGCGCCCGGCCGTCGAGGGCGGGTTCGACTTCTTCGGCACCAAGTCGGGGACCTCGCGCGACGCCCTGGAGGCCGTGCAGAACGAGGACCTCGCCGACGTCGTGGGCCAGGAGGCGCTCGCCCTGCACAAGGCCGAGTCGGAGGCGGAGTTCAAGCCCGCCGACGAGGAGTCGCGGGGCGTCGGCCAGGTCATCGACCTCACCGCCCACGACGAGACCGAGCAGATCAACCTTCAGGGGCTGCGCAGCGCGGTGTCCTGACGCACCGACACTCCGCTTGGGGCACGGTCAGACCATCCACCGGTCGGGCCGTGCCCCTTTCCGTCCCGTCCGTGACCGCTCCGCCTGGCCCGCGAGCAGCTCCGCGGCCTCCTGAGCGTCCCTCAGACGGGCTGTGACGGTCTTGTTGGCCCCCGTGTCCACATGCACGTCGGCGACCCCCCACAGCCGCTCCCAGGGCCCCTGCGCGAGCCGTACGCTCTGGACCTTCGCGTGCGGCACCAGCGCCAGGCTCCTGCTCAGCCGCCCGTGCCGGGCCGCGAACACCGCGTCGGTGACGGCGATCCCGTAACCGCGCCACCACACGGGCACGCACCATCCGGCCCGCCGCGGCGGCCGGGACAGCGCCGAGGCGGGCGGTACGACCACGCCCGGCAGGACGCGTGCGACGACCGCCTCGGCCACCTCGCGCGGGGCGACCGGCACCAGCACCGAGTTGGACGACCCGGCCACGTCCAGCTCGACCCGGACCCAGCCGCGCCGCCGCCACAACAGCGGCTCCACGATCCGCACGGTCTGCACCCGGCCCGGCGGCACCGTCTCGTGCGTGCGGTCCAGCAGCCCGTGGTCGATGCGCAGCCCGTCCGGGGACTCGCCCACCGTCCAGTCGTACTCGGTGACGAACCGCCCCACGCTGCTCGCGCCCGCCGCGCCCAGCAGCGGCAGGCCGGTCGCCAGGACCGTCCACACGCTGTGGGTGGCGAGCCACAGAAGCGGCGGTACGACGAGTGCGGCGGCCAGCGAGCCCCAGGTGGCGCCCGTCAGCAGCAGGGAGAGCGCGAGGTCGCGCGGGGGAGTGCGCAGCAGTTCGCGCGCCGGGGCCTCGCCGACCTCGTGCGCCGTCTCGGGCGCGAACCCGGCGGCGCGCGCGAGGAGTTCCGCGCGCAGCGCCCGCGCCTCGCGCTCCCCGAGGAAGGCCAGCTCGTCCTTCTTGTCGGTGCCGACGACGTCGAGCCGCAGCTTCGCGACGCCCGCCACGCGCGCGAGGAGCGGCTGGGTCACGTCGATCGCCTGGATGCGCTCCAGGCGGATGTGCGCGGTGCGCCGGAACAACAGGCCGGTCCGGATGCGCAGTTCGGTGTCGGTCACCGCGAAGTGGGTGAACCACCAGGTGAGAAAGCCGTACAGGGCGGCCGTCGGGACGACGACGGCGAGCGCGATCAGCAGGGTGGTGGTCGTCAGCCGGGTCAGCTGGCGCTGCGCCTGGTCGGGGTCGTGCACGGCCCACCCGATGACGACGGCGACCGGCGCCCACGCCCGCCGGAGCGGCGTTATGGGGTGCAGCCGCCGCTCGGTGACAGTCTCCTTCGCCCGCTCGTCCGCTACGGCGTCGTCGACGCCCGGCGTGGTCACAGGCCCGCCGATCGGGCCTCGCCCAGTTCGGTGAGCCGGTCGCGCAGGCGCTCCGCCTCGGCCGGGTCGAGGCCCGGGATGGTCGCGTCGGTCGCGGCGGCGGCCGTGTGCAGCTGCACGCTGGCCAGCCCGAAGTGCCGCTCCACCGGCCCGGAGGTGACCTCCACCAGCTGCATGCGGCCGTACGGCACGACGGTCTCCTCGCGCCACAGCACGCCCCGGCTGATCAGCAGGTCGTCGGCGCGCTCGGCGTAGCGCCAGGAGGCCCAGTTGCGGCCCAGAAGCACCCAGCCCCATCCGGCGAGGGCGAGCGGCAGCAGGGCGAAGGCGGCCCAGGCCGGGCCGCACAACAGGCCGAGCAGCAGTCCCAGCGCCAGGGCGAGCAGCCCCAGCCACACCACCAGCAACAGCCTGCGCATCCGCAGCAGCCCCGGAGGCAGGCCGATCCAGACCGGCCCGTCCGCGACGACCTCTGTGTCCCGCTCGCTCCCCGTCTCCATGAGGCCAGCGTACGTAGGAGAGACTGTGTCCATGACTCCCACGACGGAGACCATGGTCGGCATCGGCGGCGCCGCGGAGAGCACCGACATGGTGCTCAACATCGGACCGCAGCACCCGTCCACGCATGGTGTGCTGCGTCTGAAGCTCGTCCTGGACGGCGAGCGCATCACGCGCGCGGAGCCGGTGATCGGCTATATGCACCGGGGCGCGGAGAAGCTCTTCGAGGCGCGCGACTACCGCCAGATCATCATGCTCGCCAACCGCCACGACTGGCTGTCGGCGTTCTCCAACGAGCTGGGCGTGGTGCTCGCCGTGGAGCGCATGCTCGGCATGGAGGTCCCGGAGAGGGCGGTGTGGACGCGCACGCTGCTCGCCGAGCTCAACCGGGTGCTGAACCACCTGATGTTCCTCGGCTCGTACCCGCTGGAGCTCGGCGGCATCACCCCGGTCTTCTACGCGTTCCGGGAGCGCGAGGTCCTCCAGAACGTCATGGAGGAGGTCTCCGGCGGCCGGATGCACTACATGTTCAACCGGGTCGGCGGCCTCAAGGAGGACCTCCCGGCCGGCTGGGCCACACGCGCGCGTGCCGCGGTCTCCGCCGTGCGCTCGCGCATGGACCGCTTCGACGACCTGGTCCTCGGCAACGAGATCTTCCGGGGGCGCACGCGGGGCGTGGGCGCGCTGTCGCCCCGGGCCGTGCACGCGTACGGCGTGAGCGGGCCGATCGCGCGCGCCTCCGGGGTCGACTTCGACCTGCGGCGCGACGAGCCGTACCTCGCGTACGGCTCTTTGCAGGACACGCTGAAGGTGGTGACCCGTCAGGAGGGCGACTGCCTCGCCCGGTTCGAGGTCCTCCTGGAGCAGACGCACAACGCGCTCGACCTCGCCGACGCCTGCCTCGACCGGCTCGCCGAGCTGCCGCCCGGGCCGATCAACCAGCGGCTCCCGAAGGTCCTGAAGGCGCCCGAGGGCCACACCTACGCGTGGACCGAGAACCCCCTCGGCATCAACGGCTACTACCTCGTCAGCAAGGGCGAGAAGACCCCGTACCGGCTCAAGCTGCGCTCGGCGTCGTACAACAACATCCAGGCGCTCACGGAACTGCTCCCGGGCACGCTGGTGGCGGACATGGTGGCGATCCTGGGGTCACTGTTCTTCGTGGTCGGGGACATCGACAAGTAGCTCCCCGATCCCCACGGGCCGGAGCAGCCACCCGAAGTCCCCGAGCCCGCCCTGCGCGGTCAGCTCGGCGGCCTCTCCGGCGCGCGCGAGGGCGCGGACGTAATCCGCGGGGTGGGTGGAGGCGAGGGCGAGCGGGGGGCGTACGCCTGTGAGGCCGAGGGCGCGCAGGGCGGTGCGCTGCCGGACAACGCGCCCCGCGCCCGCGGTGTCCGTGTCCGGTGCGATCGCCGCCGCGCACGCGTCCAGTGCCACATGGGCCGTGATGTCGCACGAGCCGTCCGGTACCGGTGTCGTCGCGCGCCCCTCGCGGAAGCCGGTGAGGGTGCCGAACGGGGGGCGGGTGGCCGTCGTGTGGGCGTAGTCGACGGCGACCGCCAGGCCCCGGCGCACCGAGGCGACCGCGGAGGCCCACGCCTCGTCCCGGGGCAGCCCGATCTCGGCCCGCAGACCCTCCTCGGGCGGCAGCGGCCACCACCGGGCCAGCCAGGCGGCCTCCGCCCCGGAGATCGGCTCCCCGAGGCTCTCGCGGCCGTCCCGTCGTACGAGAACCCGTCGGGGGACACCCGTAGGGTCCACCTCGGCGATCTCCAGGGGCACGTTGTCGAGCCACTCGTTGGCGAACAGGAGCCCGGTGGCGTCCGTCGGCGGCTTCGGCAGCCACTCGATCCGGTGGTCGAGGCCGGCCGGGCGGTCGGCGATCTCGACGGCGCACGCGCGCGTGCGGGCCGCCACGTCCGCCGGCAGCGCGGCGAGCACCCCGGTCGCCAACTCGCCCCGCCCCGCGGCCATGTCGACGAAGTCGAGCCGCGCGGGACGCCCCAGCGCCTCGTCGACCCGGCACAGCAGCCGGGCCACGGCCTCCGCGAAGAGCGGCGAGGCGTGCACCGACGTACGAAAGTGCCCGGCCGGGCCCTCCGGCCTGCGGTAGAAGCCGCCGGGCCCGTACAGCGCCGCCTGCGCGGCCGCCCGCCACCCGCTCCACTCACCCGTAGTCTCCGCCGTCACCGGGCCAGGCTAAGTGAACACAATCACCGGAACTCCACCTTGCGGAGTACGCGCGGCCGCTACGGATCGGCCCTCCGGTTGACCCCTGCACACATCACGCTTCCCTACTCTGGGTTACGTGCAGCGCCTCTACGACTTCCTCCGCAGGCACCCGACATGGGTCGACGGCTTCTGGGCCGTCTTCCTGTTCGGGATCTCGCTCGCGAGCGAAACCGCCCGTGAGGACTCCCGGGGCACCGAGTCCCAGGTGCTGATCGTCCCGATCCTCCTGCTGCTGTGCCTGACGATCGCGCTGCGCCGCCGGATGCCCGAGCGGATGCTGCTGCTGGCCGCCGCGCTCGGGGTGGCGCAGCTGGTGCTGAACGTCGAGACGACACCCGCCGACTTCGCGATGCTGGTGATCGTCTACACGGTGGCCGCCACCGGCGCCCGCTGGGCCTCCCGGCTCGCATTGGCGATCGGTCTCTGCGCGGCTCCATTGGCGCAGGTCCGCTGGTGGAACGAGGACACCAGTGGCGCCGGGAACGTCGCGCTCATCGTCTTCCAGACGGTGCCGTTCGCTCTCGCCTGGGTGCTCGGCGACTCGATCCGCACCCGCCGCGCCTACTACGAGCAGCTGGAGGAGCGCGCGACCCGGCTGGAGAAGGAGCGCGAGGCGCAGGCCAAGGTCGCCGTCGCCGCCGAGCGCGCCCGGATCGCCCGCGAGCTCCACGACGTCGTCGCGCACAACGTCTCCGTGATGGTCGTGCAGGCCGACGGCGCCGCCTATGTCCTCGACGCCGCCCCCGACCAGGCCAAGAAGGCCCTGGAGACCATCTCCTCCACCGGCCGCCAGGCCCTCGCCGAGATGCGCCGCCTGCTGGGCGTGCTGCGCACCGGCGAGCACCAGGAGGGCGGCGAGTACGTCCCGCAGCCCGACGTGGAGCAGATCGACGACCTGGTCCAGCAGTGCCGCGGCTCCGGACTGCCCGTCGACTTCAAGATCGAGGGCACCCCGCGCCCGCTGCCCAGCGGCGTCGAGCTGACCGCGTACCGGATCGTGCAGGAGGCGCTCACCAACACGCGCAAGCACGGCGGACCGAACGCGGGTGCGAGCGTCCGGCTGGTCTACTTCGACGACGGGCTCGGCCTGCTCGTCGAGGACGACGGCAAGGGCGCCCCGCACGAGCTGTACGAGGAGGGCGGCGCCGACGGCGCGGGCCACGGCCTGATCGGCATGCGCGAGCGGGTCGGCATGGTCGGCGGCACCCTGGACGCGGGACCGCGACCCGGCGGAGGATTCCGCATCAGCGCGCTGCTGCCGCTCAAACCAGCGCATTGACAGCTACGCACGCCCCCTGTTGACACCTGTCACGCCCCCCAGACCACCCCGCTGTACGACCCAGAGGAACGGAAGAGGCCCCATGACGATCCGCGTGATGCTCGTCGACGACCAGGTGCTGCTGCGCACCGGGTTCCGGATGGTGCTCGCGGCCCAGCCGGACATGGAGGTCGTCGCGGAGGCGGGCGACGGCGTGGAGGCCCTCCAGGTGCTGAGCGCGACCGCCGTCGACGTCGTCCTCATGGACGTCCGCATGCCGAAGCTCGACGGCGTGGAGACCACCCGCCGCATCTGCTCGCAGCCCGACCCGCCGAAGGTGCTGATCCTGACCACCTTCGACCTCGACGAGTACGCCTTCTCCGGGCTGAAGGCGGGCGCCTCCGGCTTCATGCTCAAGGACGTGCCGCCCGGCGAGCTGCTGGCCGCGATCCGCTCCGTGCACAGCGGCGACGCGGTGGTGGCCCCCTCGACGACCCGCCGTCTGCTCGACCGGTTCGCCCCGATGCTGCCCGCCACCGGCAAGGAGGCCCAGCACAAGGAGCTGGAGCGGCTCACCGACCGCGAGCGCGAGGTCATGGTGCTGGTCGCGCAGGGGCTGTCCAACGGGGAGATCGCCGCCCGTCTTGTGCTGTCCGAGGCGACCGTGAAGACCCATGTGGGCCGCATCCTGACCAAGCTGGGCCTGCGGGACCGGGTGCAGGTGGTGGTCCTCGCCTACGAGACGGGCCTGGTGCGCGCGGGCGGCCACGGCTGACTTGGGGGACGGCTGCCGGGCGCTCAGCGCAGGATGCCCTCCAGGAAGTCGCTGCCCAGCCGGGCCACGACCGCGATGTCCAGCTGGTGCTGGACGTACCGGCCGCGGCGGCGCGTGGTGATCAGGCCCGCCTTCTTCAGGACGCCCAGATGCCGGGATATCTCCGGGGCGGTCATGCCGTGGGCCCGCGCCAGCTCGCCGGTGGTGCAGGCGCTGCCGGCCAGATTGCGGCAGATCCGCATCCGGACGGGATGGGACAGGGCCGTCATCCGCAGGGCCAGCTGCTCGACGGAGGGCGGCGCCGCGAGCTCCGGGGAGCCGACCGGGTAGTGCAGCACCGGCTGCCAGCCCGGGCGGTACAGGACGGACAGATGGGGCCATCCGAAGCTGGTCGGGATGAGGAGCAGGGCGCCGTCCGCCGTGGCCGTACGGCCTACGTTCAGCTTGTCGATCCTGATCTCCGCGGCGGTCTCGTCGAGCGTGATCGCCGGGGACACCGCGGCCAGCGCCTCGGCCAGGCCTCTGCGGTGCAGGAGGTCGCTCTTGTGGCGGGCGTCCGCGGTGAGCCGGTGGCGCAGCCGGGACCAGGCCTCGGCGAAGAACGCCTCCTCGCAGTCGCGCAGGAACTGCCGCAGCCAGGCCCGGATGCCGGGCGGATCGCTCAGCAGCAGTGCGCTGAAGCGGGCCTGCCGCGGCCCCCGCGCGGCGGCCAGCTCCAGGGCGCGGCGGCGCTGGGCCGGGTCGGCGAGGGTGCCGGGCCCCTCGCCGTAGCAGGGCATCGGGGAGGTGAACTCCATGGCCGCGTCCACGAACTGCTCGTCCGTCAGCTTGTCCAGCTGGTCCAGTTCCTCGGCGAGCGTCGCCCCGGGCAGGGCGCCGCCCGGGATGCCCGCGTACGGCAGGAACAGGTCCGAGAACGTCGTCCGCCACAGGAACTCCGCCTCGCACATCCGGTCGGCCAGACGCGGGTCGAGCGCGGCGGTCACCCCCGTCACCCAGCCCTGGACCCCGGGGTGGTGCCCCGGCTCGGACAGCGCGTGCAGCGCCATGCAGAGCTCGGCCAGGGGCGAGGGCACGAAGGCGACCCCTTCCGGCCGCAGCCCCGCGATGTCGATGTGCACGCTCATGTCCTCATGGTGCACCCCGCCACTGACAACGCGGCCGTCGATTGACGGCGGCCGTCAATCCGCCGGTCGGTCCAGGCTGTCGGCCTCCTTGAGCTGTACGTCCTTCAGCCGTACGACGAAGTCCGCGACGGCCGCCTTCACGTCCGCGGACGTCCACTCCAGGCCGGCGGCGCGGACGTACACCTCCGTGGCGGCCAGACCGGGCCCCTTCGCGTCCCAGGCGTTCGCGAACAGGACGGTGCCGGTCTCCTCGGCCTGCCGGATCGCGGCCTCCGACAGGACGTCGAGGTCGTACGGCAGCCAGACCTGGAACTCGTTCGTGTGCGGCTCGGCCGGCAGGACGCGCGCCCACGGCAGCCCGGCCGCCGCGAACCCCTCCCGCAGCGCGGCGGCCACCACGCGCGCGTGGGTCACGTACTCCGGCAGCCGGGGCAGCTCGTGCTTCAGTCCGGCCAGCGCCGTGAGCGCCGTGGGGAACTGCTGGAAGACCATGCCGCCGTAGCGGTGCCGCCAGACCTTGGCCTCCTCCACCAGCGTCCTGGGCCCGGCGAGGGCCGCGCCCCCATAGGCGCCGAGGGACTTGTAGTACGACACGTAGACGCTGTCCGCCAGGCCCGCGATCTCCTCCAGGGGGCGGCCGAGGTGGACCGTGGACTCCCACAGGCGCGCGCCGTCGAAGTGCACCACCGCGTCCCGCTCCCGGGCGGCCTCCACCAGCTCGGTGAGCTCCTCCCAGGAGGGCAGCAGGAAACCGGCGTCCCTGAGGGGCAGCTCCAGCATCAGCGTCCCGAAGGGCTCGGGGAGGCCGCGGACCTCGTCGGCGGTCGGCTGGCGCGGCTCGCTCGTCAGCCTCACCGGACGCAGGCCGCTGACCTGGCTGAGCGCGTCCTCCTCGTGCACGAGGGGGTGGGCCAGGCCGTGCAGGGCGACGGCGGGGTTCCCGGTGCGGCCCGCCCAGCAGCGCAGGGCGACCTGCTGGGCCATCGTGCCCGTGGGGAAGAAGGCGGCGGCCTCCTTGCCGAGCAGCGCGGCGGTCCGCTCCTCCAGCGCCTCGACGACGCCGTTGCCGTAGAGGTCGGACCGGTCGTCGAGGTCGTAGACGTCCGCCGCCGTGTCCAGCGCCGCGAGGCGCTCGCGGAGCGTGCCCAGGAAGTCCAGGTGCGCGAGGACGCGGTCCGCGCTCCGGTACGCGCGTATGCGCCGTTCGCGGCGCTCGAGGAGCCGTTCGCCGTCCGTGGTCTGCTCGTCGGTCCGCTTGTCCTGATCCGCTGCATCGCTCATGCCCTGGATCATCGCCCGGCCCCCGCGCGCGGGCACCCCCATTTCCGGGCACGGCCGCGTGCGGAAACCCACAGCCTGTGGACAACCGGACGCCTCCCGAACCGATCGCGTTAACATGACGAGAAATCGTCCGGTACCCGGAGCGGACTGGAACGGGAAGGCCGCCGTCGCGTGAGTACAACCCCACAGCAGGACACCAAGGACCGCCCCGCGCGGCTCACCGTCGGCGTCGTCGGCGCCGGCCGCGTGGGTCCCGCGCTCGCCGCGTCCCTCCAGCTCGCCGGACACCGCCCGGTGGCCGTCTCCGGAGTCTCCGACGCCTCCCGGCGCCGGGCCGCGCAGCTGCTGCCGGACGTGCCGCTGGTCAGCCCCGCCGACGTGCTGGCGCGCGCCGAACTGGTGCTGCTGACCGTCCCCGACGACACCCTGCCCGGCCTTGTCGAGGGCCTCGCCGAGACCGGCGCCGTCAGGCCGGGGCAGCTGCTCGTGCACACCTCCGGGCGGTACGGCGCGAAGGTCCTGGACCCCGCCCTGCGCGCCGGGGCGCTCCCACTGGCCCTGCACCCCGCGATGACCTTCACCGGCACCCCCGTGGACGTCCAGCGCCTCGCGGGCTGCTCCTTCGGCATCACCGCGCCCGAAGAGCTGCGGCTGGCCGCCCAGGCCCTCGTCATCGAGATGGGCGGCGAGCCCGAGTGGATCGCCGAGGAGATGCGGCCGCTGTACCACGCGGCCCTCGCCCTGGGCGCCAACCACCTGGTCACCCTGGTCGCCCAGTCCATGGAGCTGCTGCGCTCGGCCGGCGTCGAGGCCCCCGACCGGATGCTCGGCCCGCTGCTCGGCGCCGCCCTCGACAATGCCCTGCGCTCCGGCGACGCGGCCCTGACCGGCCCGGTCGCGCGCGGGGACGCGGGCACCGTCGCCGCGCACGTCTCGGAGCTGCGCAAGCACGCCCCGCAGACCGTCTCCGGCTACCTCGCGATGGCCCGCGCGACCGCCGACCGCGCGCTCGCCCACGGCCTGCTGAAGCCCGAGCTGGCCGAGGACCTGCTCGGGGTACTCGCGGGCGGGACGAACGGCACCGACGGGACGAACGGCACCGACGGCGGCCGAGGCTCCGAAGGGGGTGCCCGATGACCGAGCTGCTGCGCACCGCCGCCGACCTGCACGCACGCGCGCGCGTGGGCCGCCGTGCGGTCGTGATGACCATGGGCGCCCTCCACGAGGGCCACGCCACCCTAGTGCGCACCGCGCGCGACCTCGCGGGCCCCGACGGCGAGGTCGTCGTCACCGTCTTCGTGAACCCCCTCCAGTTCGGCGCCGCCGAGGACCTCGACCGCTATCCGCGCACCCTGGACGCCGACGTCGAGCTCGCCGGACGCTCCGGCGCGGACGTAGTGTTCGCCCCCTCCGTGGACGAGGTCTACCCGGGCGGCGAACCCCAGGTCCGCATCTCCGCCGGCCCCATGGGCGAGCGCCTGGAGGGTGCCTCGCGCCCCGGGCACTTCGACGGCATGCTCACCGTCGTCGCCAAGCTGCTCCACCTCACCCGCCCCGACCTCGCCCTGTACGGCCAGAAGGACGCCCAGCAGCTCGCCCTGATCCGCCGGATGGCGCGGGACCTGAACTTCGGCGTGGACATCGTCGGCGTGCCCACCGTGCGCGAGGAGGACGGCCTCGCCCTCTCCAGCCGCAACCGGTACCTCTCGCCCTCCGAAAGGCGCACGGCCCTCGCGCTCTCCCAGGCCCTGTTCGCCGGGCGCGACCGGCACGCGGCACAGGAGGCGCTGCGCGCACGGGCCCGCGAGGTGCCCGCCACGCACGCGCGTGCCGAAGCGCTCAGCGCGCTCGGCGAGTCCCGCGCGGCCGCCGACGCGCACGCCGTCGCCAAAGCCCTCCCGCAGCCCGGTGACGGAGAGGAGACGCGTCGCGCCTCCTACGGCGCCCCCTCGGCCGTCCGCGCGGCCGCCCGCCTGGTCCTGGACGACGCCGCGCGCCTCACGCCACCCCTCGCCCTGGACTACCTCGCGCTCGTCGACCCCGCGGACTTCACCGAGATCGACGACGACTTCACCGGCGAGGCCGTCCTCGCCGTCGCCGCCCGGGTGGGGACGACCCGGCTGATCGACAACATCCCGCTGACCTTCGGAGCCGCCTCGTGACCAGCACAGGCATACGACTGCACGCACCCGCCCCGGGCTGGGCCATCGCCGCGGACGTGGTGGTCGTCGGCTCCGGTGTCGCCGGGCTGACCGCGGCCCTGCGCTGTGAGGCCGAGGGCCTGCGGACCGTCGTCGTCACCAAGGCCCGTCTCGACGACGGCTCCACCCGCTGGGCGCAGGGCGGCATCGCCGCGGCCCTCGGCGAGGGCGACACCCCCGAACAGCACCTGGACGACACCCTGGTGGCGGGCGCGGGCCTGTGCGACGAGGAGGCCGTCCGGATCCTCGTCACCGAGGGCCCGGACGCCGTACGGCGGCTGATCGCGACCGGCGCCCACTTCGACGAGTCCGAGCAGGGCGACCTGGAGCTGACCCGCGAGGGCGGCCACCACCGCCGCCGGATCGCCCACGCGGGCGGCGACGCCACCGGTGCGGAGATCTCCCGGGCGCTCGTCGAGGCGGCACGCGCGCGGGGTGTGCGCACGATCGAGAACGCGCTCGTGCTGGACCTCCTGACGGACGCCGAGGGCCGTACGGCCGGCGTGACCCTGCACGTCATGGGCGAGGGCCAGCACGACGGTGTGGGCGCCGTGCACGCCCCCGCGGTGGTCCTCGCGACCGGCGGCATGGGCCAGGTGTTCTCCGCGACCACCAACCCGTCCGTCTCCACTGGCGACGGCGTGGCGCTCGCCCTGCGCGCCGGCGCCGAGGTCTCCGACCTGGAGTTCGTGCAGTTCCACCCGACCGTGCTCTTCCTCGGCGCGGACGCGGAGGGCCAGCAGCCGCTCGTCTCCGAGGCCGTGCGCGGCGAGGGCGCCCACCTGGTCGACGCCGACGGCGTGCGCTTCATGGTCGGGCAGCACGAACTGGCCGAACTCGCGCCCCGGGACATCGTCGCCAAGGGCATCATGCGCCGCATGCAGGAGCGGGACGCCGAGCACATGTACCTCGACGCCCGGCACTTCGGCGCCGACATGTGGGAGCACCGCTTCCCGACGATCCTGGCCGCCTGCCGGGCCCACGGCATCGACCCGGTCACCGAGCCCATCCCGATCGCCCCGGCCGCCCACTACGCCTCCGGCGGCGTGCGCACCGACTCCCGGGGCCGCACCACCGTCCCGGGCCTGTACGCCTGCGGCGAGGTCGCCTGCACCGGCGTGCACGGCGCGAACCGGCTCGCCTCCAACTCCCTCCTGGAGGGCCTGGTCTACGCCGAGCGGATCGTCGCCGACATCGCGGCGAGCCGCGCCGAGGACGGCCTCCACGCGCGCGTGCCCGCGCCGGTCGAGCACCCCGACAAGCCCGCCCACCCGCTGCTCGCCCCCGAGGCCCGGTTCGCGATCCAGCGGACCATGACCCAGGGCGCGGGCGTCCTGCGCTCCGCGGAGTCCCTCGGCACCGCGGCGGAGGCCCTCCAGAGGCTGCACGCCGACGCCCGCGACGCGCTCGACGAGAACGGCAAGACCGCCGAGCCCGGCGTCGACACCTGGGAGGCCACCAACCTCCTGTGCGTGGCCCGGGTCCTGGTCGCCGCGGCGGAACTGCGCGAGGAGACGCGCGGCTGCCACTGGCGCGAGGACCGCGCCGACCGCGACGACACGGACTGGCGGCGCCACATCGTCGTACGGCTGAATCCCGACCGGACCCTCGCCGTACGCACCACCGATACCGCAGACTTCCCCCCGACCCGGCAGCCCCTTCAGGAGCAGTGACAGCAGTGAGCACCGACGACCTTCCCCTCGTGTCGAACGGAGGCTGCGGCGACGGCTGTGCCTGCGGCGCCCCTTCCGGCGGTCCCGACGAGGAATACCTGGAGTGCGGGCTCGACCCCGCGCTCGCCCAGCTTCTGGCCGACGCCGGGCTCGACCCCGTCGAGGTCGAGGACATCGCCAACGTCGCCATCCAGGAGGACCTGGACCGCGGCGTGGACGTGACGACCGTCGCGACCATCCCCGAGGACGCCGTCGCCACCGCCGACTTCGTCGCGCGCGAGGCGGGCGTCGTGGCCGGCCTCAGGGTCGCCGAGGCGGTCGTCTCGGTGGTCTGCGAGGACGAGTTCGAGGTCGAGCGGCACGTCGAGGACGGCGACCGGGTGGAGGCCGGGCAGAAGCTCCTGTCGGTCACCACGCGCACGCGTGACCTGCTCACCGCCGAGCGCAGCGCGCTGAACCTCCTGTGCCGGCTGTCCGGCATCGCGACCGCCACGCGCGCGTGGGCGGACGCCCTGGAGGGCACCAAGGCCCGCGTGCGGGACACGCGCAAGACCACCCCGGGCCTCAGGTCCCTGGAGAAGTTCGCGGTGCGCTGCGGAGGCGGCGTCAACCACCGCATGTCGCTCTCCGACGCGGCCCTGGTCAAGGACAACCACGTGGTCGCAGCCGGTGGCGTCGCCCAGGCCTTCAAGGCCGTCCGGGAGGCCTTCCCGGACGTGCCGATCGAGGTCGAGGTCGACACCCTGCACCAGCTGCGCGAGGTCGTGGACGCGGGCGCCGACCTGATCCTGCTGGACAACTTCACGCCGGGCGAGTGCGAGGAGGCCGTCGCGCTCGTGCACGGCCGGGCCGCCCTTGAGGCCTCGGGACGGCTGACGCTCGACAACGCGCGCGTGTACGCCGACACCGGCGTCGACTACCTCGCCGTCGGCGCCCTCACCCACTCCGCGCCGATCCTCGACATCGGCCTCGACCTGCGCGCGGCGGAGTAGCCGCGATGCTCCTCACGATCGACGTCGGCAACACGCACACCGTCCTCGGCCTGTTCGACGGCGAGGACATCGTCGAGCACTGGCGGATCTCCACGGACGCCCGCCGCACGGCGGACGAGCTGGCGGTGCTGCTTCAGGGGCTCATGGGCATGCACCCGCTCCTCGGGGACGAGCTCGGCGACGGCATCGACGGCATCGCCATCTGCGCGACCGTCCCCTCGGTCCTGCACGAACTGCGCGAGGTGACCCGGCGCTACTACGGCGACGTACCCGCCGTGCTCGTCGAGCCGGGCGTCAAGACGGGCGTGCCGATCCTCACCGACAACCCCAAGGAGGTCGGCGCCGACCGGATCATCAACGCGGTGGCGGCCGTCGAGCTCTTCGGCGGTCCCGCGATCGTCGTCGACTTCGGCACGGCGACCACCTTCGACGCGGTCTCCGCGCGCGGGGAGTACGTCGGCGGCGTCATCGCCCCCGGTATCGAGATCTCGGTCGAGGCGCTCGGCGTCAAGGGCGCCCAGCTGCGCAAGATCGAGGTGGCCCGGCCGCGCAGCGTGATCGGCAAGAACACGGTCGAGGCCATGCAGTCGGGCATCGTCTACGGCTTCGCGGGCCAGGTCGACGGGGTCGTGGGCCGGATGGCGCGCGAGCTGGCCGACGACCCGGACGACGTGACGGTGATCGCGACCGGCGGCCTGGCGCCGATGGTGCTGGGCGAGTCCTCGGTGATCGACGAGCACGAGCCCTGGCTGACGCTGGTGGGGCTCCGGCTGGTCTACGAGCGCAACGTGTCGCGCATGTGAGGCGGGGCGCGGCGGCGGGGCCCGGACCAACCGGGTGGCTCCGTCGCGCCACACCCGTCCGGTATGACGAGTTTGTCTGATTAGCGCGTACTGTCGCCGCATGCCCACGCCATACGGATCCCGCGGCGGCATGGCGTTCGGTGCGGAGGAGCTGCGTGTGCTCCGCCGCGCTCTCGCCCTTGCCCTGAACCCCGAACCCGCCTCGGCCGAGGACATCAAGGACTGCCATCGTCTCGCCGGGAGCCTGGACGAGGCGGTGCGCGAAGGGGCCCGGCTGCGCGCCTTCCTGGTGGCCGACCTCGGCCGGTACCGCGCCGCGCTGCCCGGCACCGCCGCCGGGTACTTCACGCTCCTGGAGGAGGCGCTGGGGGCCGGGTACCGGCCCGAGCCCGACGATCTCGCCGCGCTGCGGGCGCTGCGCGGCAACCCGACCGCGGCGGCGCTGCTCCTGCGGTGCCAGATGCTGGCCGAGCGGGACGTAACGGCGCGTCTGGCGGGCGCCGGGAGTGATCGGAGGCCTCCGGCCGTCCCGGCGGTCCCCGCGTCGCGTACGCGGCTTCTGGCGCTGCCCGGGGGCCTTTCCGGGGGTGCCTGGGAAGGTGAGCGGGTTCCCGCCGGGCAGGAGGCGAAGGAACCGGTGAAGAAGCCCGCCAGGCCGCCGGTGAAGCCCGCCGAGAAACCCGCCCCCGCGCCCCCCGCGCCGAAACGGCCCATTCCCACACCCGGCGAGGTCTTTCCCCGCCGCAAGCCGACACCACCGCCGCCGAACCCGCCGCAGCACCTGGCCGCGGGCTGAACCCACCGGACGCCGCCGGGCGGGCGCGGTCACGGGGACGCGTTGTCCGACCCCGTCCCGGATGTCCGTCCGGCCGTGGCTACCCTGGGGCCATGGACTATGTCTCCGCGCTCGTGCCCCCGGTCGTCATGGCCGTGTTCTTCATCGGACTGATCCGGGTGATCGTGAAGACCCAGGGCGGGGCGAACAAGGCCAAGGAGGACGCGGCCGTCGACGCCGCCCTCGCGCGCGCGGAGGCCGCCAAGCAGTCCTCCGGAACCGGCGCCGCCGACGCCTGAGGGCCCGGCATACGCCCTTTTTGTTCCTTCTCCCACTACTGTGCTGAGTTGTGCCTCGCCCATTGGGAGAACTCGAAGACGCGGTCATGACGCGGGTGTGGAGTTGGAACCGCCCCGTCACCGTTCGGGAAGTCCTGGAAGACCTTCAGCAGGAACGCTCCATCGCCTACACCACGGTGATGACCGTTTTGGACAATCTCCATCAGAAGGGCTGGGTCCGCCGTGAGGCGGAAGGCCGGGCCTATCGATATGAGGCGGTCTCCACACGCGCCGCCTACGCCGCCGCTCTGATGAACGACGCCTGGTCCCAGAGCGACAACCCCGCCGCCGCACTCGTCGCCTTCTTCGGCATGATGAGCGGGGAACAGCGAGAGGCCCTGCGCGACGCCGTACGCATCGTCCAGGTGCCGTCCCCCGAGAACCCCGACTCCGCGCCGCGGGACGGCGGGCGATAGCGTCCGCTCATGTCCGCAGAGAGTCCCTCCGCCGAGAACCCCGAAGTCACCGCAAAAGCCATCACGGTCCGACGGGCCCGCACCAGCGATGTCGTCGGCATCCGCCGGCTCCTTGACACCTACGTCCGCGACCGCATCCTGCTCGACAAAGCGACGGTGACGCTTTACGAGGACATCCAGGAGTTCTGGGTCGCCGAGCGCGACGACAACGCCGAGCTGGTCGGCTTCGGCGCCCTGCACGTGATGTGGGAAGACCTCGCGGAAGTGCGCACTCTCGCGGTCAAGCCGGGCCTGAAGGGTGCCGGTGTCGGGCATCAGTTGCTGGAGAAGTTGTTGCAGACGGCCCGCTGGCTCGGTGTTCGTCGCGTTTTCTGTCTCACCTTCGAAGTGGACTTCTTCGGCAAGCACGGCTTCGTCGAGATCGGTGAGACACCCGTTGACACCGATGTCTACGCTGAGCTACTGCGTTCCTATGACGAAGGCGTGGCGGAGTTCCTCGGTCTCGAACGGGTGAAACCGAACACCTTGGGCAACAGCCGGATGCTTCTGCATCTGTGATCGAGAAGGCCCGGCAAGATGCCCAGGTTCCCTATGTCCGAAACGCGCATGTTTCCGGACGGGGGGCTCCTGTCAGTCTCCCCGGGGGGTTTGTGTTTTTCCCGGAAAAGCGGTTTGCTTTCCGACGTAGTGCAGTACTGCATATAACGATGAAAGGAAATCCGGTGGCACAGAAGGTTCAGGTCCTTCTTGTCGACGACCTCGACGGTGGCGAGGCGGACGAGACCGTCACGTTCGCGTTGGACGGCAAGACGTACGAGATCGATCTCACGACTGCCAATGCGGACAAGCTCCGTGGCCTTCTCGAGCCCTACGTGAAGGGCGGCCGCCGTACCGGAGGCCGTGCTTCTGGCGGGCGTGGAAAGGCGCGGGCGGCTTCCGGCGGCAGCCAGGACACCGCGCAGATTCGCGCCTGGGCGAAGGAGAACGGTTACGAGGTCAATGACCGCGGCCGTGTTCCGGCGACCATTCGTGAGGCTTACGAGAAGGCCAACGCCTGATCGAAAGGTCTTACCGGACTCCGGTGGACCTACGGCCGCGAACTCCGCAGCCGCAGCCGGTGGCAGTGCGTGGCCGCCGTGTCCACGACGCGCACGAGATCGGGGGCGCCCCCACCGCCCCCCAGCGCCGACATCGTCGGCAGCGAGGCCTCGACCTCGCACCCAGGCTCGGGGGGCCGCAGCCAGACGGCGGCCCCCTGCAGGGCGCCCGCACGGTCCCTGTCTCCGGCCTTCACGAACAGCGGCGCCCCGATGCAGCCGCCCGCGCCCCTGGCCCTCAGATCCAGCGGCAGCGTGCCCCACTCCAGCCACTCCAGCAGGCCCGGCAGCTCCTCCGCGCTGCCCGCCGCCACCAGGACGTGCATACGGTCGCCCCGGACGGCGACCGGGGAGCCGTCGGCGAGATGGCGCAGGGCCGCCCGTCCCGCCTCCAGCGGCATGTCCAGGACGTCGAAGCGCAGGCCCGTGCGCAGCCGTAACGCAGAACCCGGCGCGCTCGCGGGCACGGTCGGCCACCCCAGATCGTTCTCGTACCAGCGGCGGACCGGGTCACCGGGGCCGCCCGGATCGAGGGGGCGACGGGGGGAGGGGACCGTGGTGAGGTCCGTGGCGAGCGGGGGGTGGCTGCCGACCATGCCAAGTGCAACCGTCCCGAAGGCCCGCGAGTTACGCTGGGTGCGCTCGTGTGTGCGCAGTGTGTCCGAAAAGGGGGCGTGCGGGGGTGCCGGACGGCGCGAGGTTGTTCGCCCATAGCGGAGGGACGGGGGGCGTACGGCATGGAGTGTCAGTGGCTGCGGGTAAGACATCCCTAGTGGGAGGGGGCGACACGCAGGACAGGCCGTCTCACGTTCGCCATCGGCGTACTGGCGAGTGGGGTAAGTGCCTGGCCTGCGGGAACATCGTCTCGCACCATCAGGTTGGAGCAGATGTCGGCGTTAGCGGGGTCAGGAGGCCATCGACGGTGTCGGCAGTTGGAATGAGCGGTCCCCGCTTGCGGGACTAAGCTGCGGAAGGACAGGGAGGGGAAGTTCCCCCCACTGCCTGACCGCTCTGAGGAGCGATTAACGATGTTCGAGAGGTTCACCGACCGCGCGCGGCGGGTTGTCGTCCTGGCTCAGGAAGAAGCCCGGATGCTCAACCACAACTACATCGGCACCGAGCACATCCTCCTGGGCCTGATCCACGAGGGTGAGGGTGTCGCCGCCAAGGCCCTTGAGAGCCTCGGGATTTCGCTCGAGGCGGTCCGCCAGCAGGTGGAGGAGATCATCGGCCAGGGCCAGCAGGCCCCGTCCGGGCACATCCCCTTCACCCCCCGTGCCAAGAAGGTCCTGGAGCTGTCGCTCCGCGAGGCCCTTCAGCTGGGTCACAACTACATCGGCACGGAGCACATCCTGCTCGGCCTGATCCGCGAGGGCGAGGGCGTCGCCGCCCAGGTCCTCGTCAAGCTGGGCGCAGATCTCAACCGGGTGCGGCAGCAGGTCATCCAGCTGCTCTCCGGCTACCAGGGCAAGGAGACCGCCACCGCCGGCGGGCCTGCCGAGGGCACCCCCTCGACGTCCCTGGTCCTCGACCAGTTCGGCCGGAACCTCACCCAGGCCGCTCGTGAGTCCAAGCTCGACCCGGTCATCGGGCGCGAGAAGGAGATCGAGCGGGTCATGCAGGTGCTGTCCCGCCGTACCAAGAACAACCCGGTCCTGATCGGTGAGCCCGGCGTCGGCAAGACCGCCGTCGTCGAGGGTCTCGCCCAGGCCATCGTCAAGGGCGAGGTGCCCGAGACCCTCAAGGACAAGCACCTCTACACCCTGGACCTCGGCGCGCTGGTCGCCGGCTCCCGCTACCGCGGTGACTTCGAGGAGCGCCTGAAGAAGGTCCTCAAGGAGATCCGCACCCGCGGCGACATCATCCTGTTCATCGACGAGCTGCACACGCTCGTCGGTGCGGGTGCCGCCGAAGGCGCCATCGACGCGGCTTCCATCCTGAAGCCGATGCTGGCCCGCGGTGAGCTGCAGACCATCGGTGCCACCACGCTGGACGAGTACCGCAAGCACCTGGAGAAGGACGCGGCCCTCGAGCGCCGCTTCCAGCCCATCCAGGTCGCCGAGCCCTCGCTCCCGCACACCATCGAGATCCTCAAGGGTCTGCGCGACCGCTACGAGGCCCACCACCGTGTCTCGATCACGGACGAGGCCCTCGTGCAGGCCGCGACCCTGGCCGACCGGTACATCTCGGACCGCTTCCTGCCGGACAAGGCGATCGACCTGATCGACGAGGCCGGTTCCCGGATGCGCATCCGCCGGATGACCGCGCCGCCGGACCTCCGCGAGTTCGACGAGAAGATCGCGGGCGTCCGTCGCGACAAGGAGTCGGCGATCGACTCCCAGGACTTCGAGAAGGCGGCCTCTCTCCGCGACAAGGAGAAGCAGCTGCTGGCGGCGAAGGCCAAGCGCGAGAAGGAGTGGAAGGCCGGCGACATGGACGTCGTCGCCGAGGTCGACGGCGAGCTGATCGCCGAGGTCCTCGCGACCGCCACCGGCATCCCGGTCTTCAAGCTGACCGAGGAGGAGTCCTCGCGTCTGCTGCGCATGGAGGACGAGCTCCACAAGCGGGTCATCGGCCAGATCGACGCCGTCAAGGCGCTGTCGAAGGCGATCCGTCGTACGCGTGCGGGCCTCAAGGACCCGAAGCGTCCCGGTGGTTCGTTCATCTTCGCCGGCCCGTCCGGTGTCGGTAAGACCGAACTCTCCAAGGCGCTCGCCGAGTTCCTCTTCGGTGACGAGGACGCGCTGATCTCCCTCGACATGTCGGAGTTCAGCGAGAAGCACACGGTCTCGCGGCTCTTCGGTTCGCCCCCCGGTTACGTGGGCTACGAAGAGGGCGGCCAGCTGACGGAGAAGGTGCGGCGCAAGCCGTTCTCGGTGGTCCTCTTCGACGAGGTCGAAAAGGCGCACCCGGACATCTTCAACTCGCTGCTGCAGATCCTGGAGGACGGTCGACTGACCGACTCCCAGGGCCGGGTCGTGGACTTCAAGAACACGGTCATCATCATGACGACCAACCTCGGCACTCGGGACATCTCCAAGGGCTTCAACCTGGGCTTCGCGGCCTCGGGCGACAAGAAGACCAACTACGAGCGCATGAAGAACAAGGTCTCGGACGAGCTGAAGCAGCACTTCCGGCCCGAGTTCCTCAACCGCGTCGACGACGTGGTCGTCTTCCCGCAGCTGACCCAGGACGACATCCTCGCGATCGTCGACCTGATGATCGGCAAGGTCGACGAGCGCCTCAAGGACCGGGACATGGGCATCGAGCTCTCCCAGTCCGCGAAGGAGCTGCTGTCCAAGAAGGGGTACGACCCCGTCCTGGGCGCGCGGCCGCTGCGTCGCACGATCCAGCGCGAGGTCGAGGACACGCTGTCGGAGAAGATCCTCTTCGGCGAGCTGCGTCCCGGTCACATCGTGGTCGTCGACACGGAGGGCGAGGGCGAGACCCAGACCTTCACCTTCCGCGGCGAGGAGAAGTCGGCGCTGCCCGACGTCCCGCCGATCGAGCAGGCGGCCGGCGGTGCCGGGCCGAACCTGAGCAAGGAGGCGTAGCCCTTCGGGGGTGCGTCGAGTGAAGGGGCCGGTGCCTTCGGGTGCCGGCCCCTTTCGCTGTTCAGCGGCGGACCACGTCGAGGGTGGCGTTCGGGAAGAGGTCTGCGTAGCGGTCGGCGGGAAAGTCGATGCCCGGGTACGTCTGCAGCGTCACCCGGCGCAGGCCGGGGAGCCTGGAGGCCAGCAGGGAGAGGTCCTCGGCGCCGTGCAGCGAGGTGACCTGGAGGAGTTCGATGCCCGGCAGCTCGGGCATGTCCTCGATGGAGTCCGGAAAGTCGTTGACGAGCTTCCTGTTGATGTGGAGGTCGGTCAGCAAGGGCAGCGCGGCGACGGACCGCCAGTCCCTGGCCGAGGGGGGACAGGCCAGGGGGCCCAGGCTGAGTTCTGTGAGACTGGCCCAGTGCTCCAGTCCGCGCAGGCCGGTGTGGAGGGTGGACAGCTGGCCCAGGAAGAGGAACTCCAGCGCGGCGCCGACGGGCAGGACATCTGTGAGGCTCTCGCCCGGCAGCTCCTGATCCAGAGAAAGACGCAACAGTGAGCGGAGCGAGCCGAGACCGGTGGAGTCCGCGATCCCAGCGCAGGTGAGATCGACGAGGGACAGTCCCGCCAGCCGATCCAGGCCGTACGCGGCCGGGCAGGTCTCCAGCCACAGGCCGCTCAGCGACCGGAACGACGACAGGGCGCCCAGGTCGATGGGCAGGGGATTGTCCCGCAGACTGATGAGGATCACCGCTTCGGGCACCGGCGCACTGGCCGCGATCTCCTCTGCCCGGTGAGGGCCTCGGAGGGCCAGGCCACGCCAGGGGGCCATTCCCGCCTGGGCTTCCCGCTGGTCCCAGGACTCGCAGGTGAGGAAGAGATTCGCGCGGTCCAGGTGGTCCAGCACCTCTGTCGCGTACTCCTCGGTGTCGAAACGGCCCCATGTGCCGACGAGTTGCCGCCGCACGGCCAGGTCCGGGTGCGAGCGGAAACGGCGCAGCACGCCGAGGGCGCCCGTCGGTTCCTCCGAGCCGAGTGTCGAGGCGGTGATCGTGACCCCCAACGCCTCCTCGTCCGTCAGGCCCTCCGGTCCGGGCAGCAGCTCCAGCACCAGGGGTCCGGCTTCCGCGAGCGCCTTTGCCTCCTGTGCCGACCGGGGTGGGATCAGCGCTCCGGCCCTGCGCTCCACCTCCGCCCGGACCCCTGGATCCACGGCCGCCGCATGTTCCAGACACGCCAGCGCCAACAAGGTCAGGCGAGCGGTGCCCCGGTCCAGCAACCGCCGTAGCAGCAAAGCCCGTTCTCGGGGGCGGGCGTGTGCCACGGCCATCCGGATCACGTCCTCCCACTGCGTGTCGTCCGCGTGGCCGGCGAGGACGTCCAGGTGTCCCTCCTCCACCGCGTACCGGGCGCCCAGGTAGTCCTGGAAGGTGCGGTGGACGAAGTCCAGGGCACCGTTGGCAGGTTGGCGGAGCAGGCCGCTGCGCAGGAGGAGGGAGCGCAGGACGTCCTCGGCGGGCCGCGAGACCGCGATCGAGGGCAGACAGCGCTCCACGATGCCCTCCGCTGTCTCGGTGTCCATCTCCGTCCTGCCGCTCAACACCAGTGCGTACGCGAGGCGTTGCAGCAGTTCCAGTTGGGCCTCCTCGCCCAGTTCCTCCTCGACGCCCCGCTCCCGGTCCCGGCGGGTCAGCAGCATCGTCAGGGCCGCGTCGTACAACTCCTTGCGGCCGGTGGGGAGATAGCCCCGCCGCTCTCGGTGCAGGGCGCAGATCAGGCCGCACATCAGGGGGTTGGTGGCGAGGCGGGCCAGGTCGCGTTTGGTGCGGAGGGAGTCCAGGAGGGGGGCCTCGAACTCGGGGGCCCGGGCCGCCGTGTGCCAGCGGTGGACGAAGGTCGCCACGTCCGGGCGGCGCATCGGGGCCAGGGTCAGCTCGCCGAAGCCCTCGCCGGTCAGCCAGTCGGGGCGGACGGCTGTGGGGCGGGAGGTCAGGAGCCAGCGGTTGCCCGGGTAGGCCTGGATGAGGGAGCGGAGCCAGTCGCGGGTGCGGTGGCGGTCCGCGGTGGGGATCTCGTCGAGGCCGTCGACGAGGACCAGGCCGCGGCCGGCCGTCAGGACGCGTTCCGTCCAGCCCTCCGGCGGACCCAGCGGGCAGCCCACCGCCTTCAAGAACTCCTCCGGCGGCGGGAGCGCGCCCGCGCGGATCAGCGTACGCAAGGGGAGGACGTACGGGATCCCGCCGCCGTCCCGTGCGGCCGTCACCGCCAGCCACTGCACCAGCGTCGTCTTGCCGGAGCCCGCGTCGCCGCGCAGCAGGACGCGGTCGTGGGTCAGGAGGGCTTCCTCCGCCGGGAGTTGGACGGTCACCGCACCCCCCGGTTCCTCCGGCAGCAGACCCCGCTCCTCGGTCGTCGCCTCCAGGCTGAGGTACGCCACTTCGAGCGGCCAGCGGTCCGGGGAGTCGCGCAGGTCGATGCCGTAGATGGTGATGTGGTTGTGGCGGTCGGCGACGTAGGGGAGGTAACGGCGTTCGAAGGCGCGGTCCGTCGCGCCGGGGCGGGGGGTTCTGGACAGCAACTCATCGACCCTGGCGATGAGTTCGGTCTGCGCGCGGGTCTGTTCGACCATCGTGCGGGCCACAAAGGTGGAGCGGCGGGTGAAGAACTCCAGGATGTGGAGGCAGGCCCACTCGGTCGCGGAGTCGAGGAAGTGGGAGGCGTCGGTGGAGAGGCCGAGGCCGGAGAGGTGATCGGCCTGGTGCAGGCGTCGGGACAGTTCCCGGTGGCCCAGGCTCACCGCCTGGACGTCGTCCATCTCCAGGTCGCCGAGGGCGAGCAGGCGGCGGGTCAACGCCTCGGCCACGGCGGTCTGTTCGGCTTTTCGGAAGGGCGGCTCGCCGGGGGAGTCGACGGCCTGCCGGACCAGGTGCTCCGCGAGCTTTCGTACGTCCTTCTCGTCCAGGGTCCGCTTCTCGCCCCGGAAGGACACCAGGGCCTTCAGGCGGACGGGCTTGTCGACCAGCCCGGCGCCGGGGCCGTCCGCCACGAACAGCCGCTTCACCAACTGGCCGACCAGCCCCGAGGCCAACTTGCTTCCCAGTACCGCCGGTTCCATCCGCCACCCCCGTATACGCACCGTGACGGACAGACCCTAACCGTCGGCTACGACAACTGGCCGTCGTAGTCCGGGAGTTTGTACGTCTTCTCGGCGTGGCCGCCGGAGAGGTCGGTGGTGCTGTTGCCGATGTTCGCGATGATCGTGTAGCCCTTGTTCTCGATGTCGACGCGCTGGGCGGTCTTGTAGGCGGCGACGTCCTTGAACAGGTCGATGAAGTTGCGGACGTAGAGGCCGCTGACCTGGTAGCCGACGTACGTGAGGTTGTAGTCGGTGAACGAGGCGATGATGTCGGGGCGGGCCGTCACGAAGAAGAGGGCGACGCCGTGTTCCTGGGCGTACTTCGCGACGTTCAGGACGGGCTTGTTGGCCGGTGAGGGGTAGCTGAAGCCGAAGTCGGTCTCCAGCGTGGTGTTGTCGATGTCGAAGACGATCGCCTGCTTCTCACCGGACTTGACGGCGGCGATGCGCTGCTTCAGATAGGGGAGCGCCTGGTCCATCACGGCCTGGCAGTCCGACTGCCAGGTGGCGTAGTCGACGGCGGCCGCCGCGGTGACGGTGCTCGTGGTCGTGGTGGCGGCCTCCGCGGGGACGGCCAGGGCGACGAGGGCGGTGGCGGAGACGGCGGTGACGGCGAAGCGGCGCGCCCAGGGGCGGCGTCTGTTCGTCATGGGGTGGGGGTCCTCTCACGTCCGAGCACGCTGAAGTTGTCGCGTGCATGTTTGTCGGCGAGGGTGGCGCGAGGGGAACCGTAGGGTTACTGGGTGGTAAGTGGCCAGAGACGTACGTCACATGACCGGGAAAGTCGGTGACATGCCCCACAGGGGCTTTGTCACTTACTAAGTGGAATAGTGCGCTGTTTACCTAGCCGAAAAGTGACTTAAGGGGACTCTTACTAATAAGTGTCGTAGAAGGCTTGTTTTGGGGCTGAAGGTCCTTGGGGGTACCAAGGGGTGCCCACCCGATCGCCATCCCCATGAGGTTCCGATGTCCCCGCGTGTCTTCCGCCGCTCCTCCCGTACGTCCTCGATCCGTACCCGCGTCGCCGTCGCGGCCGCAGCCCTGGGCGCCACCGTGGTGCTGGGCGCCGCCGGGACCGCCTCGGCCGCCACGCCCTCCTGGGTCGACCCGGTGAAGAAGTACACGCTCAGCGCGAGCTACGCGCAGTCCGGCGGCATGTGGCAGTCCACCCACAGTGGGCAGGACTTCGCGGTGCCGAGCGGGACGAAGGTCGTCGCCGCGCACGGCGGGACCGTCGTCAAGGCGGGCGGCAACGGCGCCGGGGACGGGGCCGCGTACGGCAATGCCATCGTGATCAAGCACGGCAGCCGGACCTACTCGCAGTACGCCCACCTTTCGCGCGTCGACGTGAAGGTCGGCCAGGTCGTCAAGACCGGTCAGCGCATAGGCCTCTCCGGCAACACCGGCAACTCCAGCGGCCCGCACCTGCACTTCGAGATCCGTACGACCGCGAACTACGGCTCGGCCGTCGACCCGGTCGCCTTCCTGCGCGCCAAGGGCGTGACCGTCTAGGGGGTCCCCTTGTGGGCCTGGGTGACCAGGTCCGTCGCCACCTCCAGGACCGCCTCGCGCTTGGCCTCCGGGTCGCCCGCGAGGTCCTGGAGGAGGAACATGCCGGCGTGCAGGGTGAAGATCGCGCTGACGCAGCGGACCTGGTCGGTCAGGTCCGCCTCCGGGTCGATGATGATCTCGCGCAGGCCCTGCATGCGCTCCTTGAAGGTCTCGCCGACCCGCAGTTCCCGTACGGCCGCCTGGTTCTCCTGCATGAAGCGGAACAGCGGTGCCGCGCCGGCCAGGATGCCGTTGTAGCGCCGTACGATCTCCAGCTTGGTCTCCAGTGTGTGCGGCTGGCCGCGGCCCCAGTCGGTCAGGTCGAGGATCGGCTGCGTCAGGTCGTCGAAGATGCTGACGAGGATCTCTTCCTTGGTCTTGAAGTGGTAGTACAGGGCCGCCTTCGTGACGTCCAGGCGCTCCGCGATCTCGCGCAGTGACGTCTTCTCGTAGCCCTGCTCGGCGAAGAGTTCGAGGGCCACGTCCTGGATGCGCTGGCGCGTGTTGCCGCGGCGCTGTTGCTTCGTGCCGTCCATGGTGCCGCCCATCTGGTGTTCCTCGGCTTTCCATAAAACTTACTTGACGCCCGGCTAGTTACGCGTCTACCTTCCCCAGTGTAGACAACTAGCCGGGCGGCAAGTAAGTGCCCCGGCGGGGGAAGTACCGCAGCACCTTCAGGGGAGTGGGAACGATGGCGGACACACAGACGGTCGAGACGAAACCGGACAAGCCACAGCGCAGCGTGCGGGTCGTCCTGCTCGCGCTGATGATCACCATGATGCTGGCGATGCTCGACAACATGATCGTGGGCACCGCGATGCCGACGATCGTGGGCGAGCTCGGCGGCCTGGAGCACCTGTCCTGGGTGGTGACGGCCTACACGCTGGCGACGGCGGCGGCCACCCCGATCTGGGGCAAGCTCGGCGACATGTACGGCCGCAAGGCCACCTTCATGACCTCGATCGTGATCTTCCTGATCGGGTCCGCGCTCAGCGGCATGGCCCAGGACATGGGCCAGCTCATCGGCTTCCGGGCGATCCAGGGCCTCGGCGCCGGCGGTCTGATGGTCGGTGTCATGGCGATCATCGGCGACCTGATCCCGCCCCGGGAGCGCGGCAAGTACCAGGGCATGATGGCCGGCGTCATGGCGCTGGCGATGATCGGCGGCCCGCTGGTCGGCGGCACCATCACCGACAACTGGGGCTGGCGCTGGTCCTTCTACATCAACCTGCCGCTCGGCGTGGTCGCGCTCGGCCTGATCAGTGCCGTACTGCACCTGCCGAAGAAGCGGGCCAAGGCGGGCATCGACTACCTCGGCGTGGTCCTGCTGACCGTCGGCATCACCTCCATCGTCCTCGTCACCACCTGGGGCGGTACGGAGTACGCCTGGTCGTCCGCGCGGATCATGGAACTGATCGGCATCGGTGTCGCCTCGCTCATCGGGTTCGTGTTCTGGCAGACCAGGGCGGCCGAGCCGATCGTGCCGCTGCACATCTTCCGCAGCCGCAACTTCACGCTGATGTCCCTCATCGGCTTCATCACCGGCTTCGTGATGTTCGGCGCGACGCTCTTCCTGCCGCTGTACCAGCAGTCCGTGCAGGGCGCCTCCGCGACCAACTCCGGTCTGCTGCTCCTGCCGATGCTCGGCGCGATGCTCGTGACCTCGATGGTCGCCGGGCGGGTGACCACCAACACCGGCAAGTACAAGGTCTTCCCGGTCGTCGGCAGCGTCCTGATGGTCGTGGGCCTCTACCTGCTGTCCACGATGGACACCGGGACCTCGCGGTTCATGTCCGGGGTGTTCATGGCGGTCGTCGGTCTCGGCATGGGCTGCCTGATGCAGATCACCATGCTGGTCGCGCAGAACAGCGTGGAGATGAAGGACATGGGCGTCGCGTCCTCGTCCACCACCCTCTTCCGGACCCTCGGCTCCTCCTTCGGCGTCGCCATCATGGGCGCCCTGTTCAACAACCGGGTCCAGCACGTCATGACCGAGCGGGCCGGGGCGCTCGGCTCCAAGGTGACCGAGCAGTCGGCGCAGCTGGACGCGGCGAGCCTGGCGAAGCTGCCGGCGGCGGCACGCGAGGCCTACCAGTACGCGGTCTCCGCGGGCACGCACTCCGCGTTCCTGCTCGGCTCGATCGTGGCCGTGGTCGCGCTGGTGGCGGCGGTGTTCGTCAAGGAGGTCCCGCTGAAGGGGGCGGGTCCGCAGAAGTCGGCCGAGGACACGGCACCGGCTCCGCTGGTCGAGGTCTGATCCGCCGACGTCCGACCTCCTGAACCGAAGGCCCCCGGATGGTGTCCGCCCCGGGGGCCTTCGCCTGTCCGTCCGTCCGCCGCGCGCGACGGCGCGATGTCGGTGCCGGGTGTCACCATCGGCGTATGGACAAGGTGCGGCAGCTCAGGCTGGCCAAGGACGCCATGGACCGCGACTGGGCCGACCCGGCGCTGGACCTGGAGGCGGTGGCGGCACACGCGGGCTACTCGCGCTATCACTTCCTACGGGCCTTCCGCGCGGCGTACGGCGAGACACCCGGCCAGTACCTCACGCACCGCCGTATCGAGCGGGCCGAGGAGATGCTGCGCAGCGCCGATCTGAGCGTGACCGAGATCTGCCACCTGGTCGGCTTCAGCAGCCTCGGGACGTTCTCCGCGCGGTTCAAGACGCGGACCGGGCTCACGCCGAGCGAGTACCGGACCAAGCACGTGGGGCGCGGGGCCGCCCTCATCCCCGGGTGCTACGCGATGCTGTGGGCCGGCGGCTTCCCCGCCGCACGTTCCGCAACTTCGGAGAAGCGCCCCGGGACTCCCGCTGCCTACGGTGAGGAACAGGACACCGGAAGCGGACCGGAGGGAACAGAGCCATGATCCTTGGGCTGGGCATCACCACCGTGTGGACCTTCGACCAGCAGCGCACGAAGGCCTTCTTCACCGAGAAGCTGGGCTTCGAGGTGCGCAGCGAGGTCTCCATGGGTGACATGAAGTGGGTCACCGTGGGGGCGAAGGGGCAGGAGGGCGTCGAGCTCGCCCTGATGCGCCTGGACGGGCCGGGGCTGGACCCCGAGTCCTCCGAGGCGCTGAAGAAGCTCGTCGGCAAGGGGGTCATGGGCGCGGGGGCGTTCCGGACCGACGACTGCCGGGGCGACTACGAGACGTTCCGGGCACGCGGGGTGGAGTTCATCCAGGAACCCCAGGAGCGGCCGTACGGCATCGAGGCGATCTTCCGCGACGACAACGGCAACTGGTACTCCCTGACCCAGCGCAGCGAGGAACTGGACTTCTCGAAGGGCTGGGCGTGACATGCCGCCCACCACACCCACCTGAGTGGTCAGGACCTCACCGCCGCCCCCCTCACCCACCCCCACGGCCAAGCCCCGCAGGGCTACGGCAGCAGCGGATAGCTCCCCGTGCTCGTAGGCGCGTGTTCCGGTAGCCACAGGACCGCCACCGCTCCCTCCGCCGGTATCTCCTCCGGCGCTCCCGCCGGGCGGACGTTGCGGAAGGTGAGGCGGGCGCCGAGGACTCGGGCCTGGCCCGCGGCGATCGTGAGGCCGAGGCCGTGGCCGTGGCCCGCGCGGTCGGGGCTGCCGGTGCGGAAGCGGCTCGGCCCGTCGGCGAGGAGGGCCTCGGGGAACCCGGGGCCGTGGTCGCGGACGCGGATCACCCGGCCCTCGACGGTGACCTGGATCGGCGGCTTGCCGTGCCGCGCGGCGTTGGCGAGGAGGTTGAACAGCACGCGCTCCAGTCGGCGCGGGTCGGTCGTGACCTCCGACTCGTGCACCACCCGCACCTCGATGTCGGGGTCCTTCACCGCGACCCGACGGGTGACGAACTCGCCGAGCAGGATGTCCTGGAGCTCGGCCCGCTCGGAGGCGCCGTCGAGACGGGCCACCTCCAGGACGTCCTCGACCAGCGTGCGCATCGCCTTCGCACGGTCCAGGACCAGCTCGGTCGGCCGGCCGGGCGGCAGCAGCTCCGCCGCCGTCAGCAGGCCCGTCACCGGGGTGCGCAGTTCGTGCGCGATGTCGGCCGTGACCCGCCGCTCCGCCTCCAGCCGCTGCTGGAGCGCGTCCGCCATGGCGTCCACCGCGCTCGCGAGGTCGTCGGTCTCGTCTCGGACGACTCCGCCGATCGCGTCCCGCACCCGCACGTCCGTCTCGCCCTTGGCGACCTGGTGCGCCGCGGCCGCCGCCTTGCGCAGCCGGCGCGACAGCTGCCCGCCGATCAGCACACCGAGCGCGCTGCCGCCGAGGACCACCGCGATGGAGCCGATGATCAGGGCCTGGTCGAGGTCGCTGATGATGTCGGTGCTGCGGTCGGTGAACCCGGTGTGCAGGGACAGCACATGCCCGCCCTTGACCGGGACCGCCGCCCAGATGTCCGGCCCGTCGTGCCGGCGGTCGGAGACGAAGGTGGCCCGGCGCCCCTCCTCGACCTTCTCGCGCAGCGCGGGCGGCAGATCACGGTCGTCGATCATGATGTCGGGGAAGTTGGGCCGCCCGGTCAGCTCGAAGTTGCGCTGGGCGATCTGGACCCGCTCGTCCGCGAGGTCGCGGGCGTTGTCCAGCATCGAGACCCGGGCGGCGTTGTGCACGACCAGGCTCAGCGCGATCGCCACCAGCGCGCCGACGAACGCGATGGCCGCGCTGAGCTTCCAGCGCAGCCCCGTGCGCACGGCAAGCCGCTCGGTCATGCGTCCGGCCACGCGGTCGGTCATGCGCCTGGCCGCGCGGTCGGTGGCGTGCCCGGTCACGCGGTCGGTGGCGCGCCCGGCCGCCGGGCTCCGGAGGATCCCCCGCATACCGTCGATCCCCCTGCTCAGGCCTTCAACTTGTAGCCGAAGCCGCGGACCGTCTCGATCCGGTCCTGGCCGATCTTCGTCCGCAGCCGCTGCACATGGACGTCCACGACCCGGGTGTCACCGCCCCAGCCGTAGTCCCACACCCGCTCCAGGAGCTTGTCGCGGGAGAGGACGGTCCCGGGCGCGGAGGAGAACTCCAGCAGCAGGCGCATCTCGGTCGGGGTGAGCGCCACCGTCTGCCCCGCCTTGCGCACCTCCATGCCCTCGGTGTCGATCTCCAGTTCGCCGAAGGTCAGCATGCCTCCGGTGGCCGGGGCCGTGTTCTCCTCGCCCTTGTCCCCGCCGCCCGCGTGCCCGAAGCGGCGCAGCACGGCGCGGATCCGGGCCACGAGCACCGCGCCGTCGAAGGGCTTGGTCACGTAGTCGTCGGCGCCGGCCTCCAGGCCCAGCACCACGTCGATGGAGTCGGCGCGCGCGGAGAGCATGATCACCGGGACGGTGGACTCGTCGCGGATGCGGCGGCACAGGCTGACGCCGTCCAGGCCGGGGACCATCACGTCCAGCAGGGCGATGTCGGGGCGGTGGGCCCGGAACGCCTCCAGGCCCGACAGGCCGTCGGGCATGGCGGTGACCGCGAAGCCGTCCCGCTCCAGGGCGAGCTGGGTGGCCTCGCGGATGACGTCGTCGTCCTCGACGAACAGCACGTGGGTCTGGTCTGCCATCCGGGTGCTCTCGCTTCTCGTTCGCTTGGTTCCTACTCTGAGATCGTTCCGAGCGGCCCGATCGGTTCACTGCGTACGACGTACGCAATAAGCGCGGTCCAACGCCGAGTCAGCTGTCCGGCACCGGCGTGGGGTCGGTGCCGACGAGATTGCTGTAGTCGCTGTGTGTCCGGTAGACGGCGACGAACCTGCCGGACGTCCAGCGGTAGGTGATCACGTTCTCGCCGGACGGGCTCGACACCGGATCGCCCTTCTCGTACACCTGCTTGGTCACCACCAGGTCGCCGCGGTCGATCTCGGCGTAGACCGGAGGCTCCTCGGTCTGGAAGACATTCTGGTACGAACCGTCCTCCTCGCGATACACGTACGATCCGACGCCCACCACATCCGCACAGGTCACGACGTTGACGACGACGTCGTCGACCTGCCCGCCGGTCAGGTCGCCGTAGGACAGGTCGACGGGGTACTGGTCGGCGACGCAGGGCTTGAGGGCGCGCTTGACGGTGTCGGAGACCCTCGGGTCCGCCATGAGGAGCTTGACGGCGGTCGTGCGGTCCAGGCGCGGCGAGGCCACCGCCGACGGCGCCATGCCGGGCGAGGCGGCGCCCGCGACCGCCGAGGCGTGCGCGGGACCCTCGTCACGGGTGCCGGTGCCACCGGTGGCGCAGGCGGAGACGAAAAGGGCGAGGGCGGCCAGCACGACCACCGCCGTGCTCGCCGCCTGGAAGATCCCCCGGACAGGGGTGGGCCCCGGCCGTCCCGGCTCGGGCGCCGGAGGCCCCGGCCGGACGGGCCCGGGTTCGGTCAGGCCGCCGTGCAACGCTCCCGCTCCTCACGCTCCAGCGCGCGTGCGTCCAGGTCGCGGGCCTCCAGCTCCTCGCGGAGCCGGGCGAGCGCCCGGTGCAGCGTGCTCTTGACCGTTCCGGCCGACATGCCGAGGGCGGCGGCCGTCTCCTCCGTGGACATCTGCTCCCAGTGTCGCAGCACGACGACGCTGCGCTGCTTGGGAGCGAGCACCTTCATGACGTCCATCAGCAGGGCGCGGTCCGCGTGCTGCTCGGTGGAGTCGTCCACGCACGCGTCCGGGAGCTGCTCGGTGGGCACCTCCTCCAGCTTGCGCGCCCGCCACCACTCGGTCCGGGTGTTGATCATCACCCGGCGCAGGTAGGCGTCCGCGAGCCGCTTGTCCTCGATGGTCTCCCAGCGGCCGTACGTCCGTACGAGCGCGGTCTGGAGCAGGTCCTGCGCGTCCACCGGGTCCGGGACCAGTCGGCGTGCGCTGCGCAGCAGCGCGTCCTGCCGGGTGCGGACGTACTCCTCGAACTCGAGCACCTCGCCCTGCGCCATGTAGACCGCCTCCTGCTTCCCCGTGTGTCCCTCGTGGTCTGCGTGCCCGGTTCCGCCGGGTACGCAGATGAAGCTACGGAGGTGTTGTCACGGGGCTGTGCGGGCCAGCGCGCGGCTGGCACTCGGCTGTCCGTCGGTTGTGTAACGGAAGGAGGAAACGGGTATACCGGCGCACTGATTCGCGCCGTTATGGGCGAATCTAAGGGGCGGGTCAGGCGTGCGTCATGTCAACGGGAGCCGATACAGACCACCCGGCAGCGGCTCCACGAGCCCGTCCGCCACGAGCCCGTCCAGCGCCCGCGCCCGCTGCACCGGCTCGTGCCACACCCGGTCCAGGGCCGCCTGCGGGACGGGCGTGTGGGCCTCGCGCAGGACGGCGAGCAGCTTGCCGCGCACCTGACGGTCGGTCCCGGCGTACGTCTGTCCGCGCCGCGCGGGGCCGTCGTGCTCGGGCTTGCCCGCGAGCCGCCAGGCGCACTGAGCGGTGATCGGGCAGCGGTGGCAGGTCTCGTTCTTCGCCGTGCACACCAGCGCGCCCAGCTCCATGGAGGCGGCGGCCCAGCGCGCGGCCGTGCCCTCCTCCTCGGGCAGCAGCGCACGGGCGAGCCTGCGCTCCGCGGCCGTGGTGGCGTTCGGCGGGTACTGCACCCCGGTCACGGCCCGCGCGAAGACCCGGCGCACATTGGTGTCCAGTACGGCGTGCCGCTGTCCGTACGCGAAGGAGGCGACGGCCGCCGCCGTGTACTCCCCGATGCCGGGCAGGGCGAGCAGCTGCGCGTGGTCCGTCGGTACGTCCCCGCCGTGCCGCTCCGTTATGGCGACCGCCGCGCCGTGCAGCCGGAGCGCCCGGCGCGGGTAGCCGAGCCGGCCCCAGGCGCGGACGGCCTCGCCGGGGGCGTCCTTCGCGAGGTCGGCGGGGCGCGGCCAGCGGGCGAGCCACTGCTCGTAGACCGGCAGGACGCGGTTGACCGGCGTCTGCTGGAGCATGAACTCGCTGACCATCACCCCCCACGGCCCGGCCTCCGGGCGGCGCCACGGCAGATCCCGGGCGTGCTCGTCGAACCAGTCGATGACGGGGGAGTGCAGGTCCGCTCCGCGGGGCGCGCCGGAGAGGACGTCACCGGCGTCGGCGGAGCTGCTGTGCGGGGGCTTCGTGGGAGCAGTCATGGCTCTTCCGATCCTGCCATGCCGGAGGCGGCGGCCGGGTGACCTGAACTCCGCTGTCACGGAACGTCAATCACCGGGCCCGGTGATCACACCCTGTGCCCATCCGGCGAACGGCCTTGGCGGGGCGGGCGGTTCCGGGATGATGATCCTGAAAAGTTGTGGCGCGGGCGGCGGGTGGGGCCAGCGAACTCGCCGTTCTCTCGTACAGTTTGCGCCGTGGGATCTCTGCGCAATCCGATCGGGCCGCTTCCCTCCTCCATCTACTGGCGACGGAGGGCCGTACTCGTGTCCGTCCTCGCGCTGTTGGCGCTGCTGATCGCGTGGATCGTCAGCTCCGGCGGCGGAGGCGGCGACAACGGCGCCGGCGGGTCCAACGACAAGAATCCCACGCCCTCCACCATCACCCCGGGGCCCTCCGGATCAGGTCCCGCGATCAGCCAAGCCCCGGGCGGGCGCGACGAGTCGACGGGCGGCGGGGACGCCGGCGGGTCGGGTTCCGGCGACTCCTCCGGTACGGGCGACACGTCCGGGTCGGGCTCCGACGCGGGGTCCTCCACGGGGGCCGGGGGCGGATCCGGTGCCGCGGACGGATCGGGCAGCGCGGGCGGGGACACCGGCAGCGGCGTCGGCAGCGGGGACACCGTCCCCGCCGGTACCTCGTTGGCCAACTGCACGGCCGGAGCAGTGCAGTTGAGTGTGCGGAGCCAGCACAACGCGTACGAGCCGGGGCAGACCCCGACGCTGTTGCTCACCGCCACGAACTCCTCCGGGAGCGCCTGCAAGGTCGACCTCGGGCCGAAGAACGCGGTGGTGACGATCACGCAGGCCGGGGAGGACGACGACTACTGGTCGTCGGCCGACTGCCCGAAGACCGCCGGGAACCTGGTCTTCCGGGTGCCGGCGGGGAGCGCGATCACCTACACGGTGAAGTGGGACCGCAAGCCGAGCGCTCCGCAGTGCGCGACGCCTCCGGCGGGGTCGGCCGGGGTGGGGACGTACCTCGTGGAGATGAAGGCACCCGGGTACGCGACCACGCAGACCTCGTTCGTGCTGGAGAACGACTAGCCGGGAAAACGACTAGCCGGGAGAACGACCGGCTATACGTACCGCTCCAGGATCGAACTCTCCGCCAAGCGCGACAGGCCCTCTCGTACGCTCCTGGCGCGGGCCTCGCCCACTCCGTCCACCGTCTGCAGGTCGTCCACGCTTGCCGCGAGGAGCTTCTGCAGGCCGCCGAAGTGTTCCACCAGGCGGTCGATGATCGCGCCGGGGAGGCGGGGGACCTTGGCCAGGAGGCGGAAGCCGCGGGGGGAGACCGCGGAGTCGAGGGACTCGGGGGAGCCGGTGTAGCCCAGGGCGCGGGCCACGGTGGTGAGTTCGAGGAGTTCCGCGTGGGTGAGGACGTTCAGTTCGTACAGCGCCTCGTCCACCGTGCGGGAGCGCTTCGCGGTGGGCTCGGGGACGTAGTCCCGGACGACCAGCTCACGCTCCGGCTCCACACCGGCGATCAGCTCGTCGAGCTGGAGCGCCAGCAGGCGGCCGTCGGTGCCGAGTTCGACGACGTACTCGGCGATCTCCGTGGCGATCCGGCGGACCATCTCCAGGCGCTGGGCCACCGCCGAGACGTCCCGTACGGTCACCAGGTCCTCGATCTCCAGGGCCGAGAGCGTGCCCGCGACCTCGTCGAGGCGGAGCTTGTAGCGCTCCAGGGTCGCGAGGGCCTGGTTCGCGCGGGACAGGATCGCCGCGGAGTCCTCCAGCACACGGCGCTGGCCGTCGACGTAGAGGGCGATCAGACGCATCGACTGGGATACGGAGACCACCGGGAAGCCGACCTGCTTGGAGACGCGGTCCGCGGTGCGGTGCCGGGTGCCCGTCTCCTCCGTGGGGATCGTCGGGTCCGGGACCAGCTGGACGCCGGCCCTGAGGATCTTCGACAGGTCGGACGAGACCACGATGCCGCCGTCGAGCTTGCACAGCTCACGCAGACGCGTGGCCGAGAACTCGACGTCCAGGACGAAACCGCCCGTGCACATCGCCTCCACGGTCTTGTCCGAGCCCAGCACGATGAGACCGCCGGTGTTGCCGCGGAGAATGCGCTCCAGGCCGTCGCGCAGGGCCGTGCCCGGCGCCACGGCGCTCAGGGAGGCGCGCATCAGGCCATCGGTACCGGCACTCCCACCGGACTTTCCGGGAGCTGCTGCCCGGTCGTTGGCTGCCACTGCACTCCTCCGGTCGCAGGTTCCTAGGCGCTCCCGTGACGCACACTCGGTTCGTACGGACGGGCGAGACCAGGGCAAAGTCTACCGGCGGTCCTCGTCGTCCCGTGGGGCCTCTCTGCGACGCGAGCGCGGAAGCACCCTCAGAGCGTCCCCTATGTCCGCGACTTCCAGGACCTTCATACCGGGCGGGACCTTGCCGGGATCGCCCGGCACGAGGGCGTGGGTGAAGCCCAGACGGTGTGCCTCGGAGAGCCTGCGCTGCACGCCCGTGACCCGTCTGACCTCGCCCGCGAGGCCCACCTCGCCGATCGCGACGAGGTTCTTCGGCAACGGGGTGTCGCTGGCTGCCGACGCCAGGGCGAGGGCGATCGCGAGGTCCGCGGCGGGTTCCGAAAGCTTTACGCCGCCGACCGTGGCGGAGTAGATGTCCCGCTTGCCGAGCGCGCTGATCCGGCCGCGCTGCTCCAGGACGGCGAGCATCATCGAGACCCGGGAGGTCTCCAGTCCCGATGTGGTGCGCCGGGGCGAGGGGATCTGCGAGTCGACGGTGAGCGCCTGCACCTCGGTGACCAGCGGGCGGCGGCCCTCCAGGGTGACGGTGAGACAGGTGCCCGGGACCGGTTCGTCACGGCGTGTCAGGAAGAGTCCGCTCGGGTCGGCCAGGCCCGTGATGCCCTCGTCGTGGAGCTCGAAGCAGCCGACCTCGTCGGTGGTGCCGTAGCGGTTCTTGACGCCCCGCACGAGCCTGAGGCGCGCGTGCCGGTCGCCCTCGAAGTTCAGGACCACGTCCACCAGGTGCTCAAGCAGGCGCGGGCCCGCGATCGCGCCGTCCTTGGTGACATGACCCACCAGGAGGGTGGACATCCCGCGCTCCTTGGACGCCCGGATGAGGGCGCCGGCCACCTCGCGGACCTGGGCCATGCCGCCGGGGGCGCCGTCGATCTCGGGGGAGGCGACCGTCTGCACCGAGTCCATGATCAGCAGGGACGGCTTCACCGCGTCCAGGTGCCCGAGGACCGCGGACAGGTCGGTCTCGGCGGCCAGATACAGGTGGTCGTGGAGGGCGCCGATGCGGTCGGCGCGCAGCCGGACCTGGCTCGCGGACTCCTCGCCGGTCACATAGAGGGTGCGGTGCTCGTCGCTGGCCGACTTGGCCGCCACGTCGAGCAGGAGCGTGGACTTGCCGACGCCGGGCTCGCCCGCGAGCAGCACCACCGCGCCGGGCACCAGGCCGCCGCCCAGCACCCGGTCCAGCTCCGGCACGCCGGTCGAGCGGGCGGTGGCCTGGCGGCCGTCGACCTGGCCGATGGGCACGGCGGAGGTGGTGACGCGGCCCGGGGCCGTCGTACGGACCGCGGGCGCGCCGTACTCCTCGATCGTCCCCCAGGCCTGGCACTCGGGGCAGCGACCGAGCCACTTGGCCGTCTGCCAGCCGCACTCGGTGCAGCGGTAGGACGGACGCTCCTTGGCGGTCTTCGTACGGGCAGCCATGCACGAACCGTAACCGCCGCCACTGACAACACGGCCGCCGCCCGCCCGGCGCTCCGGATCGCCCACCGCGAACCGGCCACGACCCGTCAAGAACGAGCCATGGAATCAAGGGTTCCTGTCCCCTATTGAGGGATCGTTTCACCCGTATGGATTAAAAGTGCTCAAGGTTCAGGAAGGGGCCAACTCCGGCCCCCTACGGTCCACGGGATGAGCAGCAGTCCGGAGACCTCGACCCGCACCACCGGCGCGCACCGGGCGCAACGGGAGGCGCGCGACCGCGGTGCCGCGCGCACACTCGCGCAGCGGCCGCCCGCGCGCTACGAGCCGTACCTGGACGGCCTGTTCACCTACTGTCTGTCCGTCCTGTGCGACCACGACGCGGCCACCACCGCCCTCGGCGACGTCCTCGCGCTCGCCGAGCGCCGCCGCGGCCCGGACGCCGCCGGCGACCGCCGGGCCTGGCTGTACGCGCTGACCCGCTGGGCCTGTCTGCGCGGGCTCGCCGAGGCCAAGCAGAAACGTCAGGCCACCCACGCGGCGGGCCGCCAGGGCGCCGCCGGGAAGAGTGCCGCGCCGGTGTCCGAGGAGGTCCAGGAGCAGCGCCGCCGCGAACTCGCCCTGCTCGCCTGGCCGGAGGCCGCCGGCACCACCCCCGAGCAGCGCGAGGCGCTCGAACTCGCCGTCCGCCACCACCTCGCCGCCCACGAGGTCGCCGCCGTCCTCGGCATGGACCTCGCCGCCGCCCGCGAACTGCTCGCCTCCGCCGCCTGCGAGGTGGAGCGCACCCGCGCGGCGCTCGCCGTCGTCGAGACCGGCGACTGCCCGGGCGTGGCGCGCCTGACCGGCGACCACCAGTTCGTGCTCGGCACGGCCCTGCGCAAGGAGCTGGTCCGGCACGTCGACGACTGCCCCCGGTGCCGCCGCAGCGCCGAGCGCGTGATCCCCGGCCGCTGGCCCGGCGCGATGATCACCCCCGCCGAACTGCCGGTCCTGGAGGCCCCCCGCGCGGCCCTGCACATGGCGCTCGCGCACCACCCACGCGCGCGTGGCGCCGCCCTGCCCCGCTTCGACCGGCGCGGCTTCCCGATGGACCCCAAGGACCGTGCCGCCCGCCGCGACCGGCTGCGCGCGCGTGCCGTCACCACGACCGTCGTCGCCACCGTCGTCGCCGCGCCCGTGCTCGCCCTGTGGGCCGCCTACCGGGGCGGAGCGGGCGAGGGCGCGGACGGCCACGCCGCCACCGCGGGCCAGGCGCACGGCCCCGGGAGCCTGGGCGGCGAGGCCACGGGCGACTACCAGAACGCGGGCAACGCCGGCCCGACGCCCGCCGAGCGCTTCGCCAAGGAGGGCCGCTCCGACGTCTCCGTGGAGGTCGTCAGCGTCTCCGGCGCCGGGAAGAAGGGCGCCGGACAGCTGCGGGTCGGGGCGGACAACGCCGGGGACACCACCCTCGTCACCCTCACCGCCACCGGCGACGCCCCGGTCCGCTGGTCCGCCACCGCCAACGTCTCCTGGCTCTACCTCAGCCAGTCCTCGGGAACCCTCGAACCCGGCGAGACGTTGACGATCAAGGTGTACGTCGACCATCTGCGCGAGCCGTCCGGCCCCTGGAGCGCGCGCGTGGCGATCTCACCGGCCGGCGCCGTCGTCACCATCGAGGGCTACGGCACCGCCCCCGCGCCCACCGACCCGAGCCCCCGCCCCACCGCACCGACCGACCCGCCGAGCACGCCGGGACCGGACCCGAGCCCCACGCCCACGAGCCGGCCGACCAGCGAGGACCCCTCCTCGCCGCCCCCGGACTCCGGCACCCCGACCCCGACCGACCCACCGAGCTCGTCGCCGCCACCCCCCGACAGCGGCGACCCGAGCCCGTCCACGTCGTAGCGGTAACCCCGCGCGATGCGGCTAGGGCGTGTTGCGAAAGTCCCGCCTGCCAGGCGACGCCCGGCACGCCCTCTCGCCGCACCGGACGAAAGCCCACATACAACCAGTACGAGGGCTTCCGCCCGGCACGCCGAGAGCACGCACCGAACACCGCCCGGCCCGCCCTCCGGGCGGACGACGGGACTTTCGCAACACGCCCTAGTCGACCGGGTCCGCCGGATGCGGTGCCAGCAGTGGGAGCTGGGACGCCAGACGCTGCTCGCACAGCTCGACCAGGCGGTCGTAGCCGGCCTTGCCCATGAGTTCGATCAGCTCGGGCCGGTAGGAGACGTACACCGGGTCGCCCGCGCCGTGCGCCGAGGTCGCCGAGGTGCACCACCAGTGCAGGTCGTGGCCGCCGGGGCCCCAGCCGCGCCGGTCGTACTCGCCGATCGACACCTGGAGCACGCGCGTGTCGTCGGGCCGGTCGATCCAGTCGTAGGTCCGCCGCACCGGGAGCTGCCAGCAGACGTCCGGCTTGGTCTCCAGCGGCTCACGGCCCTCCTTGAGGGCGAGGATGTGCAGCGAGCAGCCCGCGCCGCCCGCGAACCCGGGCCGGTTCTGGAAGATGCAGGACCCCTGGAAGGGCCGGGTCTGCCGGTCGCCGTCCTCGTCCTCGGACACCCAGCCGTTCCGGGTGCCCTCGGCGTGGTGCTGCCAGATGTCCGGCGTGAGCCTCGCCACATGGCCGGCGACCCGCTTCTCGTCGTCCTCGTCGGAGAAGTGGGCACCCAGCGAGCAGCAGCCGTCGTCCGCGCGGCCCGCCTGGATGCCGTGGCAGCCGCTGCCGAAGATGCAGTTCCAGCGAGAGGTCAGCCATGTCAGATCGCAGCGGAAGACCTGCTCTTCGTCCGCCGGATCAGGGAATTCCACCCATGCGCGAGCGAAGTCGAGCCCCTTCTCGTCCGCTGCCAGGGCTGCCTTCTCCTGCTTCGACAGCTTCGGTGGCTTCACCTGCGAAGAACCGCCGGAAGATTTGTCGGCCTTCGTCTTTTTCGTCTTTGGCACCCGTCCAGGGTAAGTCGCCGGGAGCCCCTCCGAGGACCGGCGAACGCCCAGCTGGCAGTAGCGTTCCGTACATGAGACTCGGTGTCCTCGACGTGGGATCGAACACGGTGCATCTGCTGGTGGTGGACGCACACCCGGGCGCGCGCCCGCTGCCCGCGCACTCGCACAAGGCGGAACTGCGCCTTGCCCAACTCCTCGACGAGGCCGGGGCGATCGGCCCCGAGGGGGTCGAGAAGCTGATCTCGGTCATCCGGGAGGCGCTCCAGGCCGCCGAGGACAAGGGCGTCGAGGACGTCCTCCCGTTCGCCACCTCCGCGGTCCGCGAGGCCAGCAACGCCGACGACGTCCTCGCGCGCGTGCAGGCCGAGACCGGCGTCGAGCTCCAGGTCCTCACCGGCGCCGAGGAGGCCCGGCTGACCTTCCTCGCGGTCCGCCGCTGGTTCGGCTGGTCCGCGGGCAAGCTCCTGGTCCTCGACATCGGCGGCGGCTCCCTGGAGATCGCCTACGGCATCGACGAGGAGCCGGACGCCGCGGTCTCCCTCCCGCTCGGCGCGGGCCGCCTCACGGCCGGCTGGCTGCCCGGCGACCCGCCCGACCCCGAGGCGATCCGGACGCTACGACGGCACGTCCGCGCCCAGATCGCCCGTACGGTCGGAGAGTTCAGCCGCTTCGGGGCCCCCGACCACGTGGTCGCCACGTCGAAGACCTTCAAGCAGCTGGCCCGCCTGGCCGGCGCGGCCCGCTCCGGCGACGGCCTCTACGTCCAGCGCGAACTCAAGCGCGAGTCCCTGGAGGCATGGGTCCCGCGGCTGGCCGGTATGACGACCGACCAGCGCGCGGAACTCCCGGGCGTCTCCGAGGGCAGGGCGAACCAGCTCCTGGCCGGCGCGCTGGTGGCCGAGGGCGCGATGGACCTGTTCGGCGTGGAGACCGCCGAGATCTGCCCGTGGGCCCTCAGGGAGGGCGTGATCCTGCGGAGCCTCGACCAGATGGCGACCGCGTAGGCGATCAAGCGGTGGCCAGCCCGAAGACGTGCATACGGCCACCGCTCGTACTCGCCGGCAGCGTCACACTGCCCAGCTGCTTGCCCGTGGCCAGCGCGATAGGCGCGGTGGCGAACACATAGGTGTCCACGTCGTCCACACCGCCCGAGTACAGCCGGTACGCGCTGCGAACGGCCACGACATTGCCGTACGACGGCTTCTGCGCCCCGCCGCCCAGCGTCCAGTCGCTGAACCCGACGCCCACCCGCTCACTCGTCCCGTCGGTGTACGTCAGCGTGAGCGTCCCGCTGCTCGATCCGTTGCCGGCGCTGCCCAGGAGGGCGAGCTTCGTCGCCGTACCGGACACCTCCAGGACCTGGCCCGCGGCCACGATGTTGTCGGGATCTCCGGGATTCACCCGGGGCCAGCTGAAGGAGAAGCCCCCGGCGGTCACCGTGGAGCCGGGCGCGACCCCGGAGTCGGCGAGCGCCTTGGCCGAGTAGCTGGCCCCGCCCCCGTCGAAGTCCCCGGTCGGCGCGGTGTCGTCCGAGGAGATCCCGTTGTTGTCGAGGGACCACAGCAGGCTCCCGCGAGGCGCGACGGTGACGGCGAGCGAGGTCTTCCCGACGGCCGTACCGGAGGGGTCCTCCAGGGTCACGGGCACCGTACGGAAGCCGCCTGCGGCTCCGGCGGAAGCGGTCACGCTCAGAGAGGCCGTGCCCGGCGCGCTCAGCTCCCCCTCGGACGGCGTGACCGTCAGCCCGTCCGGAGCGGCCGCCTTCCACCGCAGCCGGCTCTGCGCGCCGAGCAGCGACCGTACGTCGAGCGTCACCTTCGGAGACGTCTCGCCGGGCTGCACGCGTACGCGTGCCGGTGCCACACCGGTGAAGTACGGCTGCTCGCCCTCCCGGAAGGAAGGCGGCACCTCGGCGTCGGAGCTGCCCCAGGACGTGTCCGGTGACGTCCCCAACGTGTAGTCCAGGGTGCCCCCGTCGGCGACGAACGACTCCGGCAGCCAGGCCCGCCCGCTCTCCGCGCCGTTCACCTTCAGGGACCGCACGTAGTACGTGTCGGCGGACGCTCCCGGCGCGTTCACGGTGATGGTCTGTCCGCTGCCCCGGTGGATGGTGATCCTGGTGAACAGCGGGCTGGCGAGGACCAGTTCGGCCCGCCCCGGCACCTGCGGGTACATGCCGAGCGCGCCCCACACGTACCAGGCGGACATCGTGCCCAGGTCGTCGTTGCCGACCAGACCGGCCGGGCCGGGCCCGTAGAGGGTGTTCAGGGCGCGCCGGACGACGTCCTGGGTGCGGTACGGGGCGCCCGCGTAGGCGTACGCGTACGGGGCGTTCAGGGACGGCTCGTTGCCGAGGAAGGCGTACGGCTCGTGCGGGCCCGCGTTGAGCTTCGTGAAGTAGGTGTCCAGCCGCTTCACGGCCGCTTCGTCGCCGCCCACCGCGCGGAAGAGCCCGGCGAGGTCGTACGGCACCATCCACTGGTACTGCGCGCCGTTGCCCTCCATCCACCAGCCGGAGTCCGCCGGATCGTACGGCGTCACGAAGGAGCCGTCCCTGTTGCGCGGCTGGAGGGACTCGTTCGCCGGGTTGAAGAGGTTCTGCCAGTACTGCGCCCGCTTCATGAACGCGGCCCTTGTCGCGGTGTCCCCGAGCCGGTCGGCGAGCTGGGCGATGCCGAAGTCGGCGGTCGTGTACTCCAGGGTCGTGGAGGGGTCCCCGGGGAGGTAGCCGAGCCTCTGGTAGTCCGCGAGTCCGTAGCGCTCCTTATAGCGTGCGTTTGATTTCTGGACGGTGGTCGCGCCCTTCACCATCGACGCGAGCGCCCCTCGGGTGTCGAATCCGGTGGCCCCGAAGGCGTACATGCTCGCCAGGACCGAGTGGTAGGGGTCGCCATTCATGACGCCGTTGAAGTCGTTGTTCACCGACCAGCGGTCCCAGACGTCGCCCGCCTGGTGGGCCTGGTTGAACATCGACTGCGCGATGTCACCGGCCTCCTTCGGCGCGAGGAGCGCCAAGAGCTGCACCTCGGAGCGGTAGATGTCCCAGCCGGAGAAGTTGGCGTACTGGACGTGTCCGGTCCCGGTCCGGTGGATCCGCCCGTCGAAGCCGATGTACCTGCCGTCGCTGTCGCCGAAGACGTTCGGCTGGATCAGCGAGTGGTACAGGGCCGTGTAGAAGGTGGTGCGCTCGGCTTCGGTGCCGCCCTCCACCCGGATCTGGTTCAGCCGTTCGTTCCACGCGGCACGCGCGCGTGCGGCCATCTCGTCGAAGCGCGCGGCCCCCTGCTCGGCCCGCGCGTTGGCGGCGGCACCCTCGACACTGACGTACGACAGCCCGACCTTGACGCCGACCGAGCGGTTCGCGTCGGTGTCGAAGGTGACGTAGGCGCCGGAACCGGGGCCGGAGACGCTGACGGAGTCGTGCTCGACCCGGTCGCCGCGCTCCGTGCCGGCCTTGTTCGCCTTGTCCGCCGTATCCATGTCGACCTTGGCGCGTGCGGTCCCGCGGACGTCCTCGTCGCCGGGGGAGACCGTGTCGTTGTGCCAGGTGCCCACGGAGGTGAAGGGGCGGTCGAAGGTGGCCGAGAAGTACACGCGGTAGCGGTTGATGCCCCCGCAGAACTTCCCGCTCGCCACAGAGCCGGTGATGGTCCGGCGGTCCTCGCCGATGGTCGCCTGGGCGTCGTTCGCGCCGCCGATCGAGCCGGAGACGTTCAGCAGCAGGGAGGCGGTGGTGCCGCCCGCCGGGTAGGTGAAACGGCCCGCGCCGGACCGCTGAGTGGCCGTCAGCTCGACCCTGGTGCCGGAGGAGAGCGTGACGTCGTAGGAGCCGGGGGAGGCCTTCTCGGCGGTGTGCGAGAAGCCGTCCAGGTAATGGCGGGGGTCGGTGGCGGGGGAGGTGGTGACCGCGCCCGTGTACGGCATGAAGGGCAGGTCCTGGGCGCCGTAGCAGCCGGCGCCCGAGAGGTGGGTCAGGCTGAAGCCGCGGACCTTGTCGTCGTCGTAGAAGTAACCGCCGGGCTGCGAACGGTCGGTGTCCGGGCTCCAGTGGACCATCCCGAAGGGGGCGACCGCCCCGGGGAAGGTGTTCCCGGCACCGCCGCCGGTGCCGAAGTCGGGGCCACCGGGCCTGGTACCGACGAAGGGGTTCACGTAGCGGGCGAGATCGGCCGGGGCGTCCGCGCGGGCGGGGGCCATGGGGGCGGACGTGACGAGGACCGCCCCGAGCGCCATGGCGGTGAACGCCGTACGCGCGCGTGCGGACCGGATGCGTGGGGGGTGCATGGGCGGCAGTCAACCGCCGACGCGATCACAAACGCCTGATTGAGACGTCAAGTTTCTCGTGATGTCTCCTTCGCGACCACTCCTATGGCGAAAGCCACAACGGCCAGGAGGCGCCCGGTCTCACCCGAACGCACCCCGTACGCTGTCCCCGTGGCAGAACCAGTCGTACGGATCCCGGACGCGAAGGTCGCCCTCTCGACGGCCTCCGTCTACCCGGAGTCGACGGCGACGGCCTTCGAGATCGCCGCACGCCTCGGGTACGACGGCGTCGAGGTCATGGTGTGGACCGACCCGGTCAGCCAGGACATCGAGGCCCTGCGCCGCCTCTCCGACTACCACGCAGTCCCCATCCTCGCGGTGCACGCGCCCTGTCTGCTCATCACCCAGCGGGTCTGGTCGACGGACCCCTGGGTCAAGCTCCAGCGCGCCCAGGCGGCCGCCGAGAAGCTCGGCGCGAGCACTGTCGTCGTGCACCCGCCCTTTCGCTGGCAGCGGCAGTACGCGCGGGACTTCGTCGGCGGGATCTGGCGGATGGCGAACGAGACGGACGTCCGGTTCGCCGTCGAGAACATGTACCCCTGGCGCTACCGCGACCGCGAGATGCTCGCCTACGCCCCCGACTGGGACGTCACCCAGGACGACTACCGGCACTTCACGATCGACCTCAGCCACGCGGCGACCTCCCGGACCGACGCGATGGACCTGGTCGACCGCATGGGCGACCGCCTCGGACACGTCCACCTCGCCGACGGCAAGGGCTCCGCGAAGGACGAGCACCTCGTGCCCGGCCGCGGCGGCCAGCCCTGCGCCGAGCTGCTGGAGCGGCTCGCGCTCGGCGGCTTCGACGGCCATGTCGTCATCGAGGTCAACACCCGGCGCGCGATGTCCAGCGCGGAACGCGAGGCCGACCTCGCCGAGGCACTCGCCTTCACGCGACTGCATCTGGCGTCGCCGGTGAAGGTGCCGCGGCGGTGAGCGACAGCACGACCAGAGGGCGCGGCCGACCCCGTCGTACCGCATCGGACGCCACCGGCACCCGGGACGCGATCCTCGCCGCCGCCCGCGCGGAGTTCTCCGAGCGGGGCTACGACAAGACGTCCGTGCGCGGCATCGCCAAGGCCGCCGGGGTCGACTCGGCCCTGGTCCACCACTACTTCGGCACCAAGGAGCAGGTCTTCGCGGCCGCCATCGAGGTCGCCTTCGCGCCCGCCCTGAACGCACCGGAGGCACTCGCCGACGGCCCGCTGGACGGCGTCGGCGAGCGCCTGACCCGCTTCATCTTCGGCATCTGGGAGAACCCCACCACGCGCGCGCCGCTGCTCGCGATCGTCCGCTCCGCCGTCAACAACGAGACCGCGGCCGCCGTCTTCCGCCGCCTGGTCGCCTCCCAGCTGCTGCGCCGCGTCGCCGCCCAGGTCGACCTCCCGGACGCGGAACTGCGCGCGGAACTCGCGGCCGCGCAGCTCGTCGGGACGGCGATGCTGCGGTACGTCATCAAGGTGGAGCCGCTGGCCTCGGCGGACCCCGAGGTGATCATCGCGCGGGTGGCGCCGGTGGTGCAGGGCCATCTGACCCACCCCTGAGTCCTGAGACCGGCGTCTTGGATTCCGGACACCGCGTCGGCATCCCGTGTGACCGGCGTACGCTCGTTAGCAGCCAGAACTGTCTGAAGGAGCGAGCGACGATGCCCGAGCTGAGGTCCCGCACAGTCACCCACGGCCGCAACATGGCGGGCGCCCGCGCCCTTATGCGAGCCTCCGGTGTACCCGGCGCGGACATCGGACGGAAGCCGATCATCGCCGTCGCGAACTCCTTCACGGAGTTCGTCCCCGGCCACACCCACCTCGCCCCGGTCGGCCGGATCGTCTCCGAGGCGATCGTCGAGGCCGGCGGCATCCCGCGCGAGTTCAACACCATCGCGGTCGACGACGGCATCGCGATGGGCCACGGCGGCATGCTGTACAGCCTCCCCTCCCGGGACCTGATCGCGGACTCGGTCGAGTACATGGTCGAGGCCCACTGCGCCGACGCCCTGGTCTGCATCTCCAACTGCGACAAGATCACGCCGGGCATGCTGAACGCCGCCCTGCGCCTGAACATCCCGACGGTCTTCGTCTCCGGCGGCCCGATGGAGTCCGGCCGCGCGACCCTCGTGGACGGCACGGTCCGCACCCTCGACCTGGTCGACGCGATCTCCGACGCCGTCAACGACAAGATCTCCGACGAGGACATCCTCCGTATCGAGGAGAACGCCTGCCCGACCTGCGGCAGCTGTTCCGGCATGTTCACGGCCAACTCGATGAACTGCCTGACGGAGGCCATCGGCCTCTCGCTCCCCGGCAACGGCTCGGTCCTCGCCACCCACACGGCCCGCAAGCAGCTGTACGTCGACGCGGCCAACACCGTGATGGACATCACCCGCCGCTACTACGAGCAGGACGACGAGACGGTCCTGCCGCGCTCGATCGCCTCCTTCGCGGCCTTCGAAAACGCCATGGCTCTCGACATCGCCATGGGCGGTTCCACCAACACGATCCTGCACCTGCTGGCCGCGGCCCAGGAGGCGGAGGTCCCCTTCGGCCTCAACGAGATCGACGCGGTCTCCCGCCGGGTCCCCTGCCTCGCGAAGGTCGCCCCCAACGTCGCGAAGAACCGCACGTACTACATGGAGGACGTGCACCGCGCGGGCGGCATCCCGGCCCTCCTCGGCGAACTGCACCGCGCGGGCCTGCTCAACGAGGACGTGCACTCCGTCCACAGCCCCTCCCTCGCCGACTGGCTCAAGACCTGGGACGTGCGCGGCGGCTCCCCGTCGCCGGAGGCCGTGGAGCTGTGGCACGCGGCCCCGGGCTGCGTCCGCTCCGCCGAGGCCTTCTCCCAGTCCGAGCGCTGGGACTCCCTGGACGAGGACGCCGCCGAGGGCTGCATCCGCTCGGCCGAGCACGCGTACTCCAAGGATGGCGGCCTCGCGGTCCTCAAGGGCAACCTGGCGGTCGACGGCGCGGTCGTGAAGACGGCCGGCGTGGACGAGTCCATCTGGCGCTTCGAGGGCCCCGCGGTGGTCTGCGAGTCCCAGGAGGAGGCCGTCCAGAAGATCCTGCTGAAGGAGATCAAGGAGGGCGACGTCGTCGTCATCCGCTACGAGGGCCCCAAGGGCGGCCCCGGCATGCAGGAGATGCTCTACCCGACGTCGTACCTCAAGGGCCGCGGCCTCGGAAAGGCATGCGCCCTGATCACCGACGGCCGCTTCTCCGGCGGCACCTCCGGCCTCTCCATCGGCCACGCCTCCCCGGAGGCGGCGGGCGGCGGCACCATCGCCCTCGTCGAGGACGGCGACCGCATCCGCATCGACATCCCGGGCCGCACGCTCGAGCTCCTGGTCGACGACGCCGAGCTCGCGCGTCGCGAGGCAGCGCTCGGCGGCGCCTACGCCCCGAAGAACCGCGAACGCAAGGTCTCGGCCGCGCTCCGCGCCTACGCCGCGATGGCCACGAGCGCGGACAAGGGCGCGGTGCGGGACGTCTCGAAGCTGGGCTGAGGAGCCCAGCTCCTCGGGAGTGATCGTGGCGGGGTCGGCGTCGGCGACCAGGCGGCCGCGGTACATCACCCGCAGGGTGTCCGACAGGCCGATCA